>CADAZW010000035.1 GCA_902792555.1 uncultured Bacteroidales bacterium
GGTGGTGTAAATATCACTTTCCTCGCCGGTGCTGCTTACCAGCAGGAAGTAGGCCTTATATTCGGTGTCGTTCTGCAGATTGCTGAAGCTGATGATGGCCTCGGTCTCTGCTGTTAGGGTCTGCTTGGTGCTGCTGGCTTTGAGCTGCAGGGCTGTGGGTGCTGTCTCGGTGCTCGGCTTGATGATGGCATAGACGGTGGCTGCGTTGTCAGCCTTGACTGCTATGTTGGCCTTCTCGTCGGCCGAGGTCTTGATAACGGGATAGCCTTCAGCCATAGATGCTGTCTCGGCCTCGCTACTGTATTCGTAGGCACCGATGGTGATTCCTGTTGTTGGGCGGGTCTTGCCGTCAATGTCGGTGGTGACGTAGCTCAGGGCCTGAGCGGTGAGCAGGTCACCATCAAGGTCGTTGGCGGGTTTGAGGATGTCTTCGCTGGTGAACGCTACCTGCTTGTCCACACAGCCGGTGGCTCCGGTCTTCTCTACAAAGGTGGCGAAGTCGCCAGTGGTGCTGCTGGCGGCACGGAAGAATGTGCTGCCGGCGGTGTTCATCACGTTGTTCTGGAAGTTTATCTTGCCGGTGCCAAGGTTGCCATCATTATAGAGGTTGACGGCATAGCCGGTGGTCTCGTTCTGTATGATGTTGTTGACCACGTTGATATTGCCGTAGCCGTCGGCAAGGGTGCTGGATGCCCAGAAGGCTGCGCCGCCATTCTCACCGCTCATGCGGATGGTGTTGTTGGCTATGTTGACATACTTGACTTTGGCGCCATTAAATTTGAAGGCGCTATAGCTAGCGTTGAGCGAGGTGAGATTGATGACGTTGTTGGCTATGAGCACGGGAACCTCGCTGGTTCCTTCCAGCTGGCGCAGGTTCATCACGGCACAGTAGCTCTTGGGGGCTACATTGAAGATGTTGCCGCTAATTTCGGTAGCCTCTGCGTATTCATCGCGCAGCTGCATATCGAGGATACCCACGCTGATCTTGGTGTCGGCGGTGGATTCAATGGTAATGGTGTTGTTCTTAATCTTCACGCCGAGCTCGTCCATTACGTAGATAGCCTTGGTGCCGTTGTTCTTGAAGGTGTTGCTCTCAATGACGCCGCCGACTTCTTTGGGAAGGGCCACATAGGTGGTGCCACCCATGCTGACACCCATCTTGCCGCCTTCAAGGAGGCAGTTGCTGACGGTGAGGTAGTCGTTGTTCTTGTTCTCCTCATCAATGATGGTGTGCCCAACGAGGCAGACATCGCCAGTGGTGGTAGTGGGGGCGTGCAGATAGCAGTTGTCGATGGTGGCGTGGCGGCTCTCGTCCTTAATCATTACTACGGCCTTGTAGCTGACATCGGTGGTATATACCTCAAGGTCCTTCAGCGTAACATATTTGGCCTCGTAGAGGGTAATGACGCCATAGTCCTTCTTGTGCTGGTCATCGCTATAGCCGGCGGTGGTGTAGTTGTTGTGATAAATCTTTACGTCGCGCTGGCCGCTCTCGCTCTCAAGGGTGAGGGTGTTGACTGAGCCCATGCCCTTGATGTAGGGTATGCGTACCTTTTCGTTGTATTCGCCGGCCTTTATCTTGAGCACTACGGCTCCCTCCATGCCCAGCACGCCGATATCGTCGATGGCGCCCTGTATGGTGGCGTAGTCGCCGCCCTCGCCAACGGTGTAGATGCCGCTCTTGCCACTGGCAACAGTGAAGCTGGCTGTGGCAGAGGTGGCGTCAATGGCTGTACCATTGGCCATGATGCTCTGTAGCTGTGCGCTGGCGGTTTGGCCTACGGAGGCGGTTGTCTTCACATCGTAAGTAACCCAGAAGTAGTAAGTGCCACTGTTGGTGATGGAGTAGCTGCCGCTAAACTCGTCGTTGGCTGAGAATGTAGTGGTGGTGCCGGTATGGTAGATGTGGGTGGCCTCAACGGCCTCGCCGTCGTTGCCCACGATGTTGAAGCCGGTAATCTCGGCGGGAGTCAGTTCGCCCTTGGCCTCAACCATGATTTTGAGCATCTTGGTGTCGGTCTGACCCTTGAGCACCTCGTTGACGCTGATGTCCTCAGCGGTAACGGAAGTGATGACGACATCTGTCTTCTTGTAGCCCTCGGCCTTGATGGCAAAGTTGGGCTTGGGGTAGCTGCCGGCACCTACATACTTGATGGTGAGCTTGCCACCGTCGGTGGCGGCATCGCTGACCATAGGCTCAAACTTGGCTGATGAGCCTGTGAGATCTACAACGAGGTTGTCGTCGTTGACTTCGCCACCTTTATATATATATAGGTGGGCGGTGTAGGCAAACGATATGCCAAGATCGGTAAGCTTGATGCAGTCGGCTTCGCCTGTGGGGGTGATAGTTACGGTTGCCTCCACACCGTTGGCGCCGTCGCCGTCGGCACCACCATCGTCATAGATGGTGGTCTCCTTGCCAAGGCCAAGGCTGATGGTGCCGTGGTTGCCCTCGGTCATGAGTATCTGGTTCTTGAGTGTGCGCTGGCCGTCGGGGTCGCCGCTGGTGGCAGCCACCTCGTTGGTGCCGGCCTTGATGCTGACAATCTTTGCGTCGATGGCCTGATTTTCGGTGGCATCGCTCTTGATATCGGCTTTGACGGCAAAGATATTGTTGCCCTCGGCCAGAGTAACGGTCTCGCTTAGTGTAATCTCCACCTCGGCAGCAGCATCGGCTTCGCCCACCTTGGTATCGCCCTGCCATACGCTGACCTTGCTGATGTTGGCTTCGCAGCCTTTCAGGTTGAGCTTCACGGCATTAAGGGGCAGCGGGTTGAGGTTGCCATCGGCTGTTATGCTGACGGTGAGCAACTCTTGGTCTGCGGCTCCGATGGAGGCATCAGCAGTGCTGGCCTGTGTTGCCTCAACGGCGGTAACGGCCATGTCCTTTGACAGGTATTCGCTGACGGTGGCCTTCCAGCCTGCGGCAGAGGAATAGGTGTTGTTGGGGTTGAAGAAAATGGTCAGGGCACCGTCGTCCGCCGTGGAGCGGATAATCTGGTTGGGGCCACTCTTGTAGTCTTCGCTGGTGGAGGGCTCCCACAGCACCTCGCCACTGGTGCCTTGGCCGTTGTAAATCTTAAATTTTGCGCATGAGGAGGTGCTATAGCTGCTATAATATATGGCAAACGACTTGATGTCTATCTGACACACCATTCCGTCGTGCTTAGGCACGAAGACGTTGACACGCTCGTCGCTGCCCGACTCGTAGTTTTCGGTGTATTCGCTGCGGGGCTTGGTCTCAAAGGCTATGGAGCCGTTGACGGTCTTGGTCACTGTGCCCTGGTCAGCGTGGGAGATGACTATGTTCTTCACCTTGCGGCTGGCCACGATAGCCTCGCTGATGGTCTCCGTCTTTTCTGCGCCGTTGACAGTCGCGCTGACGCTGACAGCCTTGGCAGAGAGGGTCTGGTCGTTGAGAGCCTCGTCGCTGACGGTATATTTGAGGGTGAACAGGTTGTCGCCTTCGGTCAGTGTCTGCGGCGTGGCGAGGGTGATGTCGAAGGCGGAACCTTCTACCACTGTCTCGCCCACCTTGGTGGTGCCGAAGTAGAGGGCGGCCTTGCTTACAAGTTCGTTAGTGCCGTCGGTGGTGAAGGCCATCTTGGTAACCTGCATGGCAGGCTCTGTGTTCAGGGCCTTTACGGTAAGGGTAAGCATATCCTGGTCGGTATCGCCAGCTGCCACGGTCTCGGTGGAGGCGGCTGCGGTGGTTATGCCGTTGAAATCCATAGGCTGCGGGGTAAACAGGCTCACCTCTGCCTCCCATCCGTCGGCGGCAATGCTGTTGCTGGCATCGCTGAAGAGCACAACTGTCAGTGCACCGTCGGCGGCTGTGGAGCGGACAATGCCTGTTTCGCCCTGCTGGAGGGTCTTGATGAGATTGGCGGCATTAACCTCGGTGCCGTTGTAGATGCGCAGTTCCTGATTATAGAGAGTGCCGTGCCATATCTTGTTCGTGGTGAAATCGACCATCACTTTCTTGCCCTCTACACCAGAGAGGAAAGTTACCTGGCCGTTGGTCTTGGAGACGATGCCATCGGTCTTGCCGCCCTCGTCGTAGAATTGCAGAGGAGTCTCATCTACGGTCACGGTCTGCGGCGTGGCGGTCATCAGCACAAGGGCTGGATTCTCCACCGTTATGCTGCTTCCGGCAGTGAAGGGGCTGATGCCGTCAGCAATGGCGGCGGTGGCAATCTTGACGATGTCTGTCTGCACCTTGGCACCTATAGCGGCAGTGCCGAGGAAGTCACCCTTGACGGTGAAGGTGGTGGTGCCGTCGCTGAGGGCTTCGTCGAGAGAGAACTTATAGCTGTCGCCATCGGCGGCAATAGTTGTGCTTACCTCTGTGTCGCCCTTGTAGAGCTTCAGCGCGGTGGGATCAACGGCACCCTCGTTCTGCGTCAGCCTGAACCAGATGCCAGTAACATTGTCGGGATTCATAACGCCTTCGGCGGTGACATAAGCATTGGCCAGAACCACGCCCTGCTTGGAGGAGGGGACTGCCACCACGCCGTCATAGTTGCTGCCGGCACCGGTGACCGTCATGTTCTCCAGTTGGACAGCTTTTACTGTAGCCTTCCAGCCTTTACAATTCTTAGCATAGACATAGATAAAACCTACAGCCATGCTGCCATCGGCTGCAGCTGAGACATAGGTCTCTGGGGTGGTAGAAGAATAGGATTCACTATTGGTCATACCTCCACGGGTGACGAGAATGTTACCGTCAGGAAGTGGCGAGTCTTTCTTGACATCACTGGCCTTTGTTGCCCATGTAAGGCCTTCGTCAGACGGCGTTCCGCTATACACTTTCATATAGGCGGGATAACTGCCGGAAGACATATCGGGAATGATGTCAATTTCCTCAAAAGTGATTTGAATTGACTTACCCGCATCTGCCGGAGTGAAAACGGTCAGCGACTGCGAGTTGTTCGAGCTGCTGCTTGAAATGTCGCTGCTGCCCTTGAAGTCGTAGAAGGTGATTACTTCATCGCTGGCAACGGTGATTACCTGCTTGCCAAACTGTAGCTGATTAATCTCCCTGTCAGCCTTTGCCGCATAGGGAATGATGCTCAGCAGTGCTAATAATAGCAGTGTGAAATTGGTTTTGAAATGTGTGAACATAATTTTATTGATTATTTGAAATGTGAATTTTCTGGGAGAAAAGGCCGTCTTCATTTGACGATTGGACTATTTTACGATTTCACGATTGGCGAGGTATTTGTATAATTCGTAGTTTTCTTAAACACAAATTATCATGAATACTCTAATTCTTGACAGAAATAATTATTGGTTTCTTCGCAACCATCTTTCTTCGCCATAACATAAAGCAAGCTTTCTGTCTATGGTTTAATCGAAACGTTCGTTTAATTCGTGAGATTCGTGTTCGTTATCGTCCACTTCCATACTTGGCTAAATTGTGAAATTGTAAATTGTCAAATTGTGAAATAACATAGGCTTTCGAACTTTAATAGAATACTATGTGTGCCGGTATGTCGCCGGTGCGCACGCTCCACTTGGCTACTCCGTCGGGGCCGAAGCACCATAGGGTGCCGGGGTTGACGTAGTTCTTGGCATCAGTGACGTAGATGTCCTTGGTTATGGGGTTTACCTTGATGCCGTAGGGCATCGTGATTTTCCGGTCTGTGCCGTCGGTGATGAAGTTGCGCGTGAGCAGTTGGCGTGTAGGCGTGTTGACGATGCCGTAGGTGACGGTCCAGTCCATCAGCTGGTAGCTCCACTCGCCGCTGTAGAGGTAGAGCGAGTCGCCGTCAATGTGGAAGTCGCTCACCGCCACGTCCACTGAGTCGAGCCAGAGGGCGCGGTTGCTGATGCCATAGTCGGCGCAGGCCTGCTCGCGGCCTATGTTGATGCAGTAGAGGCGCGACGGCTCGCCGTAGTAGTCGCCGCGGCTGCTCACCCATAGCTGGCCGTGGCGGTCGGCACGCAGATGGTGGAGGTTGATGGCGACGGGTATGCGTCTCACCTCGCGGAAACTCCTGAGGTCTATCACGCTGACGGTGTTCTCGTAGTTGGGCACCATGTAGCCGCCTGAGTTGGCCACGTAGATTTTGCCGTCGGCAATCTCCAGCTCGTCGGGCTGGAAGCCCACCAGGCATGTGTCGACAATCTGGAGCGTGGCGGTGTCAATCTTGGCTACGAAACCGCGCTGCTCATAGTCGGGCCTGATGACCACGGGGCCGGCGTAGGACGTGACGTAGGCGTAGCCCTTATGGAATCGTATGTAGCGGCAGTTGGCGATGTCCACCTGGCCGATGCGGCGGGCTGTGGCGGCGTCCATCACCTCCACCTTGTTGGAGCAGTTGATCACAGCCCAGAGGCGGCTGCCGTAGATGGCTATGTCGTTGCCCACGTCACCCATCTCCTTGGGCACCGAGGGGTTGGCCTGGCCGTAGATGTTGCGGGTGTAGATGCCCGTGGTGTAGTCGTAGTAGTCGAGGGTGGCCTTGTTGGAGCCCATGTTGCCCTCGTTGAGGAGGTAGAATCCATGGATGCTGGTGTATTGGGGGATGTCCACGCTGATCTCGTCGGCCACGAATATCTCGTTGTCGTCACGGCAGCTGCCCAGCAGTGTGCCCGTCAGCACAAGGAGGATGCTATATAATATAATATTGTACGCGCGCAAGGGAACTTTTTTAGGAATTAGAAATTAGGAATTAGGAATTAGGAGTTAGGAATTAGGAGTTAGGAATGCCGCAGGTATCGCGAGCAGCTCGCCAGTGGTTGCGCCAACGGCGCGGGCTGGCATAAAATAGCTGCGAGAGCGAAGCGGCAATTAGGAGTTAATCGCTTTGCTATGGGAGTTTTAGAGTTTGAGAGTTCGAAAGAGTCTTTTCGTGATGCCTTCGGCTAAACTCCTTTACTCCTTACTCCTTTACTCCTTTTTTCTTATCAATTTTTAATTTTCAAATTTTAATTTTCGCTGTTATTTTCCAGTTGCGGCCAGGCATGGGGTAGTTGAGCACCACGTCATACTGCTGGTCGAACAGGTTGTTGCACTCCAGCGCCAGGCTGAGCCCCCATCCGCGGAAGCGGAACTGCTTGGTCAGTCCGAGGTCGTGGGTGTACCACGGCTCCTCGTGGTTGGCGCGTATGTTGGCGGAGTTGTGATATCGTTCGCCCACATAGATGAAGCTGTAGTTGAGTCCCCAGCTGCGGTAGTCGATGTTTGCCGTGGCTGAGCCGCTGTGGCGCGGAATGTAGGCTATCTGCCCCTTGTAGGTGCCGCCGTAGCTGTCGCGGTCGGTGGGGTCGCTGTAGTCGCGGGCCAGCTGCCAGGTGTAGCTCAGGTGTAGGGCCATCAGCAGGTCGCTTACGGGCTCCACCTGTGCCTGGGCTGACAGCTCGGTGCCCAGTATCTTGACCAGTCCCAGGTTCATGGTCATCCATCTGTACTGGCCGCTGCCCTTGGGCACAGCCACTATCTTGTTGCTCACGCGGTTGTAGTAGGCATCGGCGTTAGCCTCCAGCTGGCGGAGCATGCCGCGGCGGAAGGTCTTCTGATAGACGGCGCCAAGGTCATACTGTGTGGTGTATTCCGGCTTGAGATTGATATTGCCGAAGTCGGTGTAATAAAGGTCGTTGAAGGTAGGCATGCGGAATATCCGCTTATAGAACGCCCTCAGGCAGAAGGCCTTGTCGCTCAGCGGATAGACGTTGAGGAAGAGGGCGGGCGTCAGCTTTGAGGTGTGAGATTTGGCTTTCGATTCGTCGCTCTGTACTCCCAGTTTTCGGCTGTCTCTCACAAAGGTGGCCAGCAGGCTGCCCAGCAGCTTAAGGCGGTGCCAGGTGGCGGTGCTGGCGGCGGCAATCATCACGGTGTTGCGGCGCGGATAGACGAAGTTGACCATGTCGGCGTCCAGCGAGTTCCACTGCCAGTCGGCCGACAGGGCTGCGTCCCACACCTTATTTATATTATAGTGGTTGGCCACCGAGAGATAGGCCTCCTTCTGGCGGAACGTGTTGTCGATATACATCAGCGTGGTGTCGGGGTTGAGGTAGCGCATCTTATCGTAGGCCACCTTGGCGTTGACCATCAGCTCATAGTTCTCGCCGAACCGGTGCTCTACCGAGCCCTGGGCAAACAGGCTCTTGTCCCACTGGCGCTGGCTGTGCTTCCACACATTGTTGACTATGGCGCCGGGTATGCCGCGCTCCGAGCGGTAGTAATAGACCTTGCCCTGCCATCGGCCGTGCTCCGTAAGCCCGTAGAGTCCGCCCTCCAGCCTGAGGGCGTGCAGGTCGCCGTTCTGCCGCGTGGCAGTGGTGTCCCATGCCACCGTGCCGTCGCTGAACACCTTGCGGTAGCGGAAGCGGTACTTGCCCGTGGCGTAAGTGTACTCGGTGCTCATCTGTGCGCTCACCTTGTCGGTGATCTTCTCCTCCCACAGCAACGAGGGGTTTTGCAGCCCAAAGGAGCCTGTGCGGTAGGTGGCCTGCACATTGCGGCGCTGCCCGTGGGCAAAGCGCGGGCGTCGGCTGCGCAGATAGATGGTGCCCGAGGCGCCGTAGTCTTTGGCAGACTGGAAGATGCTTGACTTCTGGCCGTTGTAGAGAGAGATCTCCTCAATATTGTCCATCGAGAAGCGCCCCAGGTCAATCTGGCCGTTCTGTGCGTTGCCCAGCTGGATGCCGTCGTAGAACACCCCCATATGGTGGCTGCCCATCGAGCGCATGTCCACCGTCTTGAGGCCGCCCACTCCGCCGTAGTCCTTGATCTGGATGCCTGAGAAATAGCGCACCGCATCGGCCACGCTGTGGGCGCTGAGGCCCTCCAGCCTGCGGCCCGAGAGCCGCTGGTGGGGCACGATATTCTCGCTGCTGCGCCGGCTGGCCACAACGCGCACCTCGCCCAGCTCGCCTTTCAGCGAGTCGGGCTGTAGAGCCTTGGCCTGCGCGAGGCCGTCAGCCTCCAGTGCAGTGCATACCAACAACAAGCTCACGATAAGAGCTTTGGGCGAATAGTTTCGCATTCGGTGCTTTGTCTTATGCCCTGTTCCGCGAGGGCGTTCAACAATGGGTCAGTGAGTGAGAGCATGGGCATGCCACGCGGTACACACACTTAAGCACCGGCAGGTCTTCTGACTCGTCTCCTCAGCTCTTGCGCCTTCCCACTTGTAGTTAAATTAGGAATTAGGAATTAGAAATTAGGAATTCTTAATTCTCAATTAATTCAAGCAGTGGCTTATGTTGCAAAAGCCAGATAATGAAACTTACAGCAGCGGGCCTGTTCAGGATTTTCACCTGATTCCCTTTTAATCCCCGCAGGGCGAAGTTTGTGCCCAGACGGAGAACCGGTGCTTTCTGTTTGCGCCGCGAAATTACAAATAAAATGCCAAACGGAAAAGGAATTGTGAAAAAAACTGGGAGTTAGGAGAGTTATGAGGGTTAGGAGTTAGGAATTAGGAACCAAGTAATTTCACAATTTGACGATTTACAATGTACAATTTAACTAAGTCCGGAGGCGGACGGTAAGAACTACGAATTATATTTTATCAAGAATTAGAGAATTCATGTTTAAGAAAACTACGAATTAAACGAATTATACGAAAAATCTGCGAAATCTGCACTCATCTGCGAAATCTGCGTGTCGCGAAGCGGCTCGAAGAAATCTGTGTAATCTGTGTGAACTTTGTTCAGTCAAGAGTCAGGGCTGCGTCCTACACCTTATTTATATATATTATAGCGGTTCGCCACCGGGAGGTAGGCCTCCTTCTGGCGGAACGCTTAAACTCTCATCTCACACAGATGACACACACAATATCCGTTCAATCCGAATAATCCGTGGTAAAAAACACGGATCTAACGGATTAACACGGATATGACCTTAAACTCTCGTCTCACGCAGATGACACACACAATATCCGTTCAATCCGAATAATCCGTGGTTAAATAACCAAGATCTAACGGATTCAAATTTCAAACAATTAGGAGTCAAGCCCCCTGGCGCCAGTGTTATCCCCTTGAGGGGGAGTCAGAGGGGCTCGGGTTTCATTCCCTTAGCCAACAATTATATGATTGCCAAAAAAAACTACAGATTGCTAACATTTTGTCACATGTACATAGCATTATTCTGTCCTTGTCGGATTAATTGCTAAATTTTTTATATGATATTTCTTGCTACATTGCGGAGATTGTTTAATTTTGCACCGCTTTATATCCCCCTTGCGTACACACGCGAGGAGAAGTGTGAAGAAGCAAAAACTCCCTCTTGCGTACACACGCGAGGAGAAGTGTGAAGAAGCAAAAACGCAAAAATTCAAAGATAAACTAAATTATTAACCAATTTCATTGTTTTAAAAGCATGAGAAAAATCTACAAAATGTTATGGCTATTGGCATTGCTGGCAGTGATGCCCGTAGCGAATGTAGTGGCAGCGAATGTTGCAAAGATTGGCAGCACTCAGTATGCCTCTCTGCAGGCAGCTTTTGATGCTGTTGCAGATGGTCAGACTATTACCCTGACGGCAAACATTACTCAGGATGCCGGCTTTAAGTTTGACCGTTCTGGTGTTAGCGCAAAGCTGAATCTGAACAAAAAGACACTTACTGTTAATGTAAAAGCCCATTTCCACATACATCTTTAAAATGTCGTTGTGCACGGCGGTAATGTTAACAACCGTGCTATCCGCATTGACAATGGTACACTTGAGGTTTACGACGGCACAATCAATGCCGTAGGTTCTGGTACCACAAGTTCTAACGGCACTGGTTGCTATGGAGCTTTCCGTGTGGAGGCTAATGGCAAGCTTGTTGCCAAGAACCTCACCCTGTCAAACGCTCGCCCTTGGGGCTTGAACGTTAAGGTGCTGGGTGGCGAGGCTGAGTTGACCAATGTTACCATTAATTCTTCTTATGGTGGTGGTATTGAGGTTACTGAGGCAGAGCTTGGAACACAAAGTAAAAAGGGAAAGGCAACCTTGACTAATTGTACCTTTACACAGACAGGCTATTTTGATCACTGCAGTACTGCACTTTCTGTTTCTGGAGGTAGCGAGCTTGTTGTCAACAGCGGAAGTTATACTAGCGAGAACTATGTGATATATGTATTCTCTTCTGGTGGCGACGTTACTGTTAACGGCGGCGACTTTACTGCTACTGGTACTCGTGTGGCTGCTTTCAAGGCAGCAATTGACACAAAAACATATCCCGAATATACCGGTGGTATGAAGTTGAATGACGGTAATTTTGTCGGCAATTTTGAGATTGATTCTCCCGCCTCTACGGTTGTTACAGGTGGAATTTACACTGCTGATGTTACTGCATATATGCCTACAGGTGCCACAAGCGCACAAAACACAGACGGATCTTATACGATAAACCCCGTTGCCGTTGTTAACGGTATTAATTATTCAACTCTTGCAGATGCTATCGCAGCTGTTCCTGATGGCACTGAGACTACCATCACCATGGTTGCTGATGAGGCAATCGTTGGCAATAATGGTCCGACTATTGCTACCACTAAGAATGTAGTTCTTGATTTGAACGGTAAGACCCTTACGCTCAAAATAGCAGAGGCTAAATCTTCGGCTTTTATTACTAACCAAGGTCAACTAACTATTACGGACAACAGCGATGCAAAAAATGGTAAAATTACCAATGATGCCGCCGAAGGTCTTAACGTGGGAAACTGGCCCGAATTTAACTTTGCTTCAAACATTATCACAAACAGTGGTACACTGAACATTGAGGGTGGTACTATCCAGAATACTGCAAAAGGTAGCATCTGCTACGCTATAGATAATAATAGCACTTCCTATGATGCTGTTTTGAACATCAATGGCGGTTATCTTACCGCAGTTGGTACTGTTGTTCGTCAGTTCTGCAACAGCACAACAAAGCAGAACGTTCTCAATGTTTCCGGTGGTACTGTTGAAACTAATGGTTCTGCAGCTATGTGGACTCAACTTCCCGGAAGCAGCAGTACTAGCAAGAAATTGGCTACACTAAATATTACTGGTGGTACAATAACAGGCCGTAATTATGCTTGGTACGACTGGTCTGGTGGCGATTCCTTCGAAGCCGTTAGCTATAACATCAGCGGTGGAACTATCAATGGCGCTATTTCTAGTGCTGCTGTCGACGATGGCGTAATTGCTGGCTTCGTTTCTGGAGGAGAATTCCGTGAGCCAGTCAGTCCTAACCTCTGTGTTTCAGGAAAGAAATGCGTTGAGGATGGTGACGAATACATAATTGTAGATGATTCTGACCCCAGAGAACCTGCAGGTGAGTTTATATACTACTATTGGTATGAGGGTGATCAAAAGAAAGGTGAAACTTGTGCTTTCTCTACTCCGTTTACTAGCAAGTGGCTTTGTGACGGAGAATATATACAGCTTCTTACCGACATCACTCTGACAGAGGACATTGCTTGTCAGCTTGCCAGCGGTTCCTTCACCCTGACTCAAGGTACATACTCTATTACAAAGGGCAACTATAGTGTAACTCTGCTGCCTGGCGTAAGTGTAGTTACCGACAAGCAGACCGATATCTTCTCTGTAGCAGACCCAACATCAAGTGTAATTACTGAAACAGTAAACAATGGTGTGTACACCTACACTGCAGCACCTTATGTTGCTCAGATTGGCGAAACCAAGTACGCCACTCTTGCAGAAGCTGTTGCAGCAGCTACCGACGGCCAGACTGTTACCCTGCTTGCAGACGTAACTCTCACAGATCGTCTGTTTGTCAATGCAGGTGCTACTCCTGCTTATGCTGGCTCAGGCAACCGCTATGCAACCACCACGGAGAACAAGAGCATCACGCTTGAGCTTGATGGTCATAACATCACCAGCAGCAGCAACATTGCTCTTGCAGGTGGCAGCCTCAACATTACCAACAATGGAACAGCTGATGCTACTCACGGTGTAATCTCTACTACGGAAGCCGGCTTGGCTCCTGTCGAGATTCGTGGCACTGGCGATCTGACTGCCAAGCGCACTCTGACTGTCGGCACCGGCGTGACTTTGACTGGTTCTACTTATGGCCTGAATGTCTTCGGTAGCAATAACTCCGATAAGAATATCATCGACGTTAATGTCAATGGTACTGTTAACGGAACACTCTTCGTGTTGGGTAACCTGAAGAATGCAGAGAATGAGATTAATATCAATGTAAATGGTACTATCTCTGGTCCTAATAATAACGACGACAGAGCGGATGTAGGTATTGCACTGAATGGTAATGCCACTGTAACTGTTGAAACTGGTGCCAATGTATCTGGTGAAACTGGTATTGAGGTACGCGCAGGTGAACTCGTCGTCAACGGCGGTACCATCACTGCTACTGCTTCAACTTACAGCGAGAAAGCGAACGGCAGCGGTTCTTGCACAAGGGGCGCAGCCATCGCAGTGGTACAGCACACCACGAAGCTTCCTATCGAAACCACGCTCAGTGGCGGTACCCTGAATGGTGTTGAGGAATTAGTGATTGCAGACGTAGAGGGAATTGGACTGAACGACGTGGCTGTAACTGCTACTACAAGCTACACTCAGAGCGCTGTTATTCCCGAGGGCTTCGAGTGGAAAGCTACTGGCGAAAACACCTACACTCTCGTTGAGAAGAGCGAGTACATCTTTACCGACGGCACTGACACTTACACTATCGCATCAACTGTTGAGGGTGTAACGGCTACCTACAAGCGTACGTTTGATGCTTCTGCAGTAGGTATGTTCAAACCTTGGATGGTTCCCTTCGACTATAAGCTTACTGCTACCGATGTTGAGAACTTTGACTTCTACGAAATCAATAAGGTTGAGTTTGCAGAGTCGGGAAATACAACTAAGATGCAGATTCGCCTCAGCTCTGCAAAGGCTGAAGGAGCCAAGATGGAAGCCAATATGCCTTACATCTATATGCCTAAGTCGTCTGCTGTTGGCGAATATAGTTTCAAGGCAGAAGGCGTAACCCTTACTGCAGCTGATGGTACCTCTGTTCGCAAAACCTTCAATGTCGCAGAAGGCGTTAACGTTGACTTCTACAGCGTATACGAGAAAACAAAGCCGACAGATGCAGCATACATATACTATATGGGTAAAAGTGGTAAGATTGCTTATTCCAATAATGCTAACACCACCTTTGCAGGCGTTGGTCCCTTCCGCTGGATATTCAAGGTTTCTGGCGCGAAAGCAGGCAGTGCAGCCTACACCTTCGGCTTTGCTAACGACGACGATGATCTGACAGCTGTAAGCAACGCTACTGCTGCTGCCGAGGGCGAGGTAGTTGCTTACTACACTCTCAGTGGCCAGAAGGTTAGCGAGCCTACCAAGGGCGTATATGTAGTGAAGTATGCAAACGGCACTTCCAAGAAAGTTGTTTTCTAATTAGTCTAACTTACACAAAACAGAAACAATATGAAAAAGACATATTTTGAAGCTCCTGCCTTGGAGGTTGTGAAAATGCAGACTATGCAGGTGATAGCTACTTCCCCCGGTCCTGTAGAAGGTGAAGACGAATCTGGTGGCGAGTCTGACTCCAAAGCATATCAATGGTCAGTACTTGAAGACGACACCGAGGAGTAGGAGTAGTCTTACACTGAAACATAAAACAATCATTTCCGCCTTGTGCACAGCCAGTGCACAGGGCGGATTTTTTTTGTCAAGTCGCTTCGCGACACGCAGATTACGCAGATAAGAGCAGATTACGTAGATTTTTAACTACGAATTGCACGAATCTTTTTAAGGTCACACAGATTTCACAGATTACACAGATATTTTATAATTCGTATAATTGGTAGTTTTTTGAACACGAATCTCACGAATGCTGAAAGCATCGCGAAAAGGCCGTTGGGCATAAATTTTTGAATAATTTCTGGTAATTTCTTTCAGTGCCCACTTCCGGACTTGGCTTGCAAAATTGTAATTAGTCAATTGTCTAATCGTCAAATTAAAATGGCTCTTGACTGAACAAAGTTCACACAGGATTCGTAGGTTTTCGTTTTCGTTATCGTTTTCGTTATCTTGTTTTCGTTACCTTGTTTTCGTTACCTTGTTTTCGTTATCGTTAAGGTTTTTTCCTATTCGTAGGGTGTGGTTTGCGAAAAAATAGTAATTTTGCAAACTAATAATGTTATTACCCAAATGGATATTCTTGATAAAGAGGCTGTTTTTGCCAAGGCTGCGGAGCAACTGTCCGACTATTCCTTCCTGGAGTCTAAGGGCGTGCTCCATGAGTATAGCGACAGCAGCCTGATTCCCTCAGCCAAGGCCCTGAGGGAGCTGGTGGAGCTCTGCCGCTCGGTGTTCTTCCCCGGGTTCTATGGGCAACAGATTCCCTCTAACTCCCCCGAAGCCCCCTCTAACTCCCCCTCAGGTGGAGTTGTAAAGCCGACCTTATGTAAAGGGGAAGAGTTGTTGGATCAGTTGAGGCGTGTGCATGAGCTGCTGGCTTCGCAGATAGCTGCCGGATTGTATATGGATGAGCGCCCGAAGACAGGAGAACAATGCAAGGACACGGTGCGCCATGAGGCTGACCGCATAGCCACGCTGGTGGTGGAGCGGCTGCCGGAGATAAAGGCTCTGCTGGAGACTGACGTGGAGGCTGCCTATAAGGGCGACCCTGCCGCCGCCACCTACA
The DNA here is from genome assembly GCA_902792555.1 of uncultured Bacteroidales bacterium. GTDB lineage: Bacteria > Bacteroidota > Bacteroidia > Bacteroidales > Bacteroidaceae > UBA6382. Next base: position 15,594 of record CADAZW010000035.1, read on the forward strand.
GCGAGGTGGTGAGCTGCTACCCCGCCATAAGGGCGATATCCATCTACAGGCTGGCTCACGTGATGCATCAGGAGGGCGTGCCGCTCATTCCGCGCATTCTGACGGAGATGGCCCACAGCGAGACAGGTATCGACATCCACCCCGCAGCACAGATAGGCAGCCATTTCACCATCGACCACGGTACCGGCGTGGTGATTGGTGCCACCACCATCATAGGCAACAACGTGAAGCTCTACCAGGGCGTCACGCTTGGGGCCAAGAGCTTCCCACTGGGCAAGGACGGCCTGCCCATCAAGGGCATACTGCGCCACCCCATACTGAAGGACAATGTGATCGTCTATTCCAACGCTACCATCCTGGGCCGCGTGACGGTGGGCGAGGGGGCAGTGATTGGCGGCAATATGTGGATTACCGACGACGTGCCCGCTGGAGCCAAGCTGACGCTGCAGTGCAGGTGAGAATGTCGCTTTGCGACACGCAGATTACGCAGATGAGTGCAGATTACGCAGATATTTTCGTATAATTAGTAGTTTTTGAACACGAATCTCACGAATCATACGAATAGATTCATGACTCTTAACTCTTGACTGAACAAAGTTTACGCAGATTTTTCGTATAATTAGTATAATTCGTAGTTTTCTTAAATATGAATTCTCTAATTCTTGAATATAAATAATTCGTAGTTCTTACCGTCCGCCTCCGGACTTGGTTAAATTTGCCGCTTCGCTCTCAAAGGCTCCTGCAAGTTTCGCTCCGGCTTCGCCGACTGCGAAAGAGCCGCTCTCTCAAAGAGAGCATTGCTCAAGAGCAATTTAGGCTCCTGCAAGTTTCGCTCCGGCTTCGCCGACTGCGAAAGAGCCGCTCTCTCAAAGAGAGCATTGCTCAAGAGCAATTTTTCGCGATGCCTGCGGCATTCAAATTTCAAACTTCAAATTTCAACTAATAGTAAATCTGCGTGCCGCGAGGCGGCTCGAAAACATCCGTCAAATCGTGAAATAGAAAAGTCCCGTTAAATTGTGAAATAAAGTATATGGATAAATTTAAGATGGTTGCCAAGACGCTGCAGGGCCTGGAGGAGGTCCTTGCCGGCGAGCTGACGGCCCTGGGTGCCGAGGATGTGCAGCAGGGCTGCAGAGTGGTGAGCTTCACCGGCGACCTGGCCATGATGTACAGGGCCAACTTCTGCCTGCGCACGGCGCTGAGGGTGCTCAAGCCTATCAGCGAGTTTGAGGCGCACAGTGCCGACGATGTGTATGAGGCTGTGCACTCTATCGACTGGAGTCGGTATCTTACGCTCAAGACCTCCTTCTCCGTTGACTCGGTGGTCTATTCCGAGGACTTCAGGCATTCAAAGTTTGTGGCCTACAAGGTGAAGGACGCCATTGTCGATTTCTTCCGCGAGCAGACCGGCCAGCGCCCCAATATCAGTGTGAGCAATCCCGACATCCGCCTGAACATCCATATCAACGGCGCCGACTGCACACTGTCGCTCGACTCCTCGGGAGAGAGCCTGCACAAGCGCGGCTACCGCGTGGCTACGGTGGACAGCCCCATCAATGAGGTGCTGGCAGCCGGCATGCTGCTGATGACGGGATGGCAGGGCGAGTGTGACCTGATTGACCCTATGTGCGGCTCGGGCACCATAGCCATCGAAGCCGCGCTGCTGGCGCGCAATATATGGCCCGGCGTGTTCCATACCGACAAGTATGCCTTTGAGAACTGGGCCGACTTCAACCCCGAGCTTCTGCAGGAGATATATAATGACGACTCCAACGAGCGCCCCTTTGAGCATAAGATATATGCCCGTGATATCGACCCTGTGGCCATCAACGCGACTATTGCCAACGCACGCTCGGCGGGAGTGGCCGACTGCATGGTGATAGAGGTGCAGCCCTTCCAGCAGTTTAAGCAGCCCGAGGAGCCTGCCCTGATGGTGATGAACCCACCCTACGGCGAACGCATATCGTCGCCTAACCTGCTGGGCCTCTACCGCTCCATCGGCGAGAAACTGAAGCACCAGTTTGTGGGTAACGATGCCTGGGTGATAAGCTACCGAGAGGAGGCTTTTGAGAAAATAGGTCTGAGGCCGAGTCTCAGGATACCGCTCTTCAACGGAGCGCTGGAGTGCGAATTCCGCAAGTATCAGACCTTTGACGGTAAGTTTAAGGAGTTTCGCACCGAGGGCGGCGAGATAAAGACTGACGAAGACCGCCGCCGTATGCGCGAGAAGAGACCCCTGCCGCGTCACTTTGTACGCAGGGAGGAGACAGACAACGATGACGAGATACCCGAATATCTGCGCATGCGCCACCGCCAATTTGTGGCTGCGCAGAGAAGGAAGGCTGCCGAAGAAGCATCTAATTCTCCTTCAGGAGGGAGGACTTCCCCCCGATGGGAGGGCAGAGGGCCCAGAGACGACAGAGGACCTCGCGACGGCTCGCCCCGACGCTTCGGCGATCGCAAGAAACCGTTTGGCGACCGCGACAGGCGTCCCTCAAAGCCCCGTTCGCGCTCGCCCTGGGCAAAGGACAACGAGAAAAACTGATAGTTGTTTGAGAAAAAAACTACGAATTATGAAAAGATCTGCGTAATCTGCACTCATCTGCGAAATCTGCGTGCCGCGAAGCGGCTAGAAGAAATCTGTGTGAGAAAAAACTACGAATTAAACGAATAAAAAGTTTCTCTCATACGCCCCCGGCAGCAAGCTGCCACCCCCTCTATCTTAGAGGGGGAGCCGCAAGCCAGCGGACGGTAAGAACTACGAATTACACCAACGGCTTGCTAAATCGTAAAATAGTAAAATAGTCAAATCGTGAAATAAAAATGGCTTCTATGAATATATTATTACTTGGCAGCGGCGGCCGTGAGCACGCCCTTGCATGGAAGATAGCGCAGAGCCCTAGGCTCACTAAACTGTATGTGGCTCCGGGCAATGCCGGCACAGCCCAGGTGGGCGAGAATGTGGCATTGAAGGAGACTGATTTCGACGGAATAGCGGCCTTTGCCCAGGAGCACGCCATCGATATGCTGGTGGTAGGCCCCGAGGTGCCGCTGGTGGAGGGCATCGCCGATTATTTCGCTGCCCGCCCCGAGCTGGCCAGGGTTAAGGTGATCGGTCCGTCCAAGGCCGGCGCACAGCTGGAGGGCAGCAAGGATTTTGCCAAGGCCTTCATGATGCGCCACTGCATTCCCACTGCGGCATACAAGACGTTCGACGGTACCATGCTGGCCGAGGCCGAGGCTTTCCTCGAGACTCTGCAGCCGCCCTATGTGCTGAAGGCCGACGGCCTGTGCGCCGGCAAGGGCGTACTGATCCTGCCCAACCTAAAGGAGGCCAAGGAGCAGCTGCGTGAGATGCTGGGCGGCAAGTTTGGCACGGCTTCAGCTCAAGTAGTGATAGAGGAGTTCCTCAGCGGCATAGAGTGCTCAGTCTTTGCGCTGACCGACGGCAAGCATTATCAGATACTGCCCGAGGCCAAGGACTATAAGCGCATCGGCGAGTATGACACCGGTCTCAACACCGGTGGCATGGGCAGCGTGTCGCCCGTACCCTTTGCCACCAAGGAGTGGATGCAGAAGGTGGAGGACCAGATTGTGCGCCCCACTGTTGAGGGACTTGCCGAGGAGGGCCTGGACTACAAGGGATTCATCTTCTTCGGCCTCATCAACTGCGGCGGTCAGCCCAAGGTGATAGAATACAACTGCCGCATGGGCGACCCCGAGACGGAGACCGTGATGCCCCGACTGAAGACTGACATCGTGGAGCTCTTTGAGGCTGTGGCCAACGGCACCCTCGACCAGTGCGCCGTGGAGCAGGATGAGCGTGCCGCAGTGTGCGTGATGCTCGTGAGCGGCGGCTATCCGCAGGAATACAAGAAGGGGTTCCCCATTGAGGGCATCGGCGAGATAGGCGACACGATAGCCTTCCATGCCGGCACCGCCGTGAAGGAGGGGCAGCTGGTTACCAACGGCGGCCGCGTGATAGCCCTCACATCCTATGGCGCCGACAAGGCCGAGGCGCTGGCCAAGTCAATGGAGGCCGCACAGAAGGTAAGGTTCACCGACAAGTATTATCGCCGCGACATCGGCAAGGATTTGTAGCGTAGCTACAGATAACAGATATCAGATAAAAGAGAACAGATAACAGATAAAAGAAAACAGATATCCGCAGATGGGGAAGCGTAAACCGTTCTGCCATCACGGTATCGCGTAGAGACAAAATCTAATCGCGCGGAAGTCAAATCTAATCGCGCCGAAACCAAATTTAATCGCGCAGAGACTGACCATCTCTGCGCGATTAGATTTTTTCTTTTCGCGATTAGAATTTTTCTTCTCGCTTTAAGTTTGCGTTATCTTATCAAGAATTAGAGAATTAGAGAATAAATGTATTTTTTTTGGACACGGATCTCACGGATGTCACGGATAATAAATAGCTTTCGTGAAATTCGTAGTCTTTCTCACACGGATGTCACGGAATTCACTTCTACGACGGCATCTGGTAATACTGTGCCAGTCCGCCTTCGGAGGTTTCCTTGTAAACGGATGGCAGGTCGTGGCCGGTTTCCTTCATCACCTGTACCACCTTGTCGAAGCTGACGGAGTGGCGCCCGTCGGTGAGTGCGGAGTAGAGGCATGAGTCCATGGCCCTGACGGCGGCGTAGGCGTTGCGCTCGATGCAGGGAATCTGCACCAGTCCGCATACGGGGTCGCAGGTCATTCCCAGATGGTGCTCCAGTCCCATCTCGGCGGCATACTCAATCTGGGTAATGCTGCCGCCGAAGAGTTGGTTGGCAGCGGCGGCGGCCATGGCGCAGGCTACGCCCACCTCACCCTGACAGCCTACCTCGGCGCCGGAGATGGAGGCGTTTTCCTTCACCACATTGCCGAAGAGTCCGCCAGTGGCCAGGGCACGGGTGATCTGAGCCTCGGTGAAATGGTGGCGCTCCACTATCTGGTAGAGCACGGCGGGTATCACGCCGCATGAGCCGCAGGTGGGGGCGGTGACAATAGTGCCGCCGGAGGCGTTGACCTCTGATACTGCCAGCGCATAGGCAAAGGTGACGCCCTTGGCCTGCAGCGAGGGGGTCATGCTGTTGGCGCGTACAAAGAACTTGGCTGCCTTGCGCTTGAGATGCAGTACGCCGGGCAGCACCTCCTCATCGGCCAGGCCCTGCTGGATGGCAGCGCACATGGTGTGCCATACCTCAAGGAGATAGTCCCATATGTCGGGCTGCTCGCGCTCCTTGACATACTCCCAGAAGTTCATGCCCTGGCGGTCGCAGTAGTTGAGTATGTCTGTCATGGTGGTGAGGTCGTAGATGTCTGGCGACTCATTGTGCAGATACTTGGGCTTCTCCTCCTTGAGTGCGCCTCCGCCCACGCTGTAGGCCGTCCAGTCATCCAAGGTCTCGCCCTCGCTGCTGAGGGCCTCAAACTTAACGGCGTTGGGGTGGAGGGGCAGGAATTGCTTGGGCTGCCATATTACCTCCACCTCCTTGCCGGCATTGTGGAAGGTGTCGGTGATGGCTACGTCGGTAAGGTGGCCCTTGCCGGTGGCGGCCAGGCTGCCGAAGAGTGTGGCGCGGAAGGACAGGCAGTCGGGATTATGCCTGATGAATATCTCTGTGGCCATGGCTGGTCCCATGGTGTGGGATGAGCTCGGCCCATGGCCGATGCGGTAGAGTTCTCTTATTGATTTCATGGCTGTTTGGGAGTCGGGGTAATCTGAAAAATCAGGGTGTGGAAAATTTTTATGCTGCGAAGTTAGCAAAAAACAGAAAGAAAAAGAAAAACTTTTATTATTTTTGCATACCAAACGTATTATGTGCAGACAGAAACAGTAAACAATAAGATAGAAATGAAAATCATACATACTGCCGACTGGCACCTGGGCGACAGCTTCCACGGCTACGACCGCATAGCGGAGCATGAGCATTTTTTCCACTGGCTGGAGGGGGTGATAGCCGATGAGCGGCCTGATGCCTTGCTCGTGGCCGGTGACGTGTTTGACAACGCCAATCCCTCGGCGCAGGCTGAGGAGATGTTTTACCGATTTTTGGCGCAGGCAACGGCGCTGCATCGCGGTATGCGCATAATCATTACCGCAGGCAATCATGACTCCGGCCGCCGCCTGCAGGCTCCCTCCGAGGCGCTGCGTCCCCTGGGAGTGGAGATTCGCGGTGTGGTGGAGCATGACGAGAAGAATCATCCCCTCACCGACAATCTGATTATCCCCGTGGGAGCCATAGGCAGCCGCGAGGTGCAGGCTGTGGTGATAGCTGTGCCCTATCTGCGCACCGGCGACATAGAGTTTCGTGACAACCTCAGCCGCAGCGTAAGGGAGTTTGTGCAGGATCTGGTGGGCAAGGTGCGCAGGCAGTATGGTAGGGAGATGCCTATCGTGCTGATGGCTCATCTGTATGCCGCCGGTGCGGAGATAGCCCAGGCGGAGCACTCGGAGCGATTGGTGGTGGGCGGCGAGGACTGCATAGATGCACGCGGCATCGACACCGGCGTGGACTATGTGGCACTCGGCCATATCCACAAGGCTCAGCAGGTGGGCGGCACCGACAAGATGATTTTCTACGCCGGCAGTCCCTTGCCGATGAGCTTCAGCGAGAAAGACTATTCCCACGGAGTCAACATGCTTACCATCGGGGCAAAGGGCGGCGCCGTGGTGGACAGGCTGGAGTATAAGCCTATGCGCGGCGTGATGTCGATGCCTGAGAAGGGGTCTGCCCCGCTCAGCGATATACTGAGCCAGATCAGGGCTCTGCCCAAGGCCGACAAGGTGGACTCTGCCGAGTGGCCCTATGTGGAGATTCGCCTCAAGGAAAATGAGCCTGCTCCCAATGCGCAGAGCGAGATAGTGGCAGCCATGCAGGACCGTGCCGCCACGCTGTGCAGGCTGGTGAGAGAAGTGCCCCAGGCAAAGGAGTCAAGCCGCCAGCAAAAGATGCAGTCGCTCGACCAGCTGCGCAATATCAGCCCGCTGGATATAGCCCACGATGCATACCTGACGCGCACCGGTCGCGAGATGAGCGACGAGCTGGTCAAGCGCTTCAAGCAGGCTGCCGAGATGGTGGGGAGTTAGGAGTTAGGAATTAGAAATTAGGAATTAGGAATGCCACAGGCATCGCGAAGACTTTCGTTGGCTGTCGGCGAAGCCGGTGCCAACATACAAAGAAAGTCTGAGAGCGAAGCGGCAATGCCACAGGCATCGCGAGCAGCTCGCCAGTGGTCGCGCCAACGGCGCGGGCTGGCATAAAATAGCTGCGAGAGTGAGGCGGCAATTAGGAATTAGAAATTAGGAATTAGAAATTAGGAATGAGGAATTAGGAGTTTAAGGACTGAAGAGTTGAAAATCCATTTTTCCATTTTATTGAGGAGTAAGGATATGAGGATAGACAAGATAGAGATATGCAATATTGCGTCCATTGAGGGCGAGCAGCAGATAGATTTCACCCAGGAGCCGCTCAAGTCGGCAGGCCTCTTTGCCATCACCGGCAAGACGGGGGCTGGCAAGAGCACGGTGCTTGATGCAGTGTGCCTGGCCCTCTACAATGAGGCTCCGCGCCTGGGCAACAAGACAAGGGTTGCCAAGACCGCAGATGACGCCTCGCCCAATATGTATAACACTTGCAATATGCTGCGCCGGGGTACTGAGCAGGGATATAGCCGAGTGACATTCTCGCTCAACGACGGCTCACAGTATGTGGCCAAGTGGGCAGTGAGTCTGAACCGTAATGGCAAATTCCGCCCGGTGCAGCGCGAACTGGAGCAGCTGAGGCCCAAGCATACGGTCTTGGCTGACAAGAACACTGAGGTGCAGAGCCTCGTAGAGCAGATCATAAGGCTGGACTACAGCCAGTTTACCCGCACCGTCATATTGGCGCAAAACGGTTTTGCCAATTTCCTCTCCGCCAAGAAGGGCGAGAAATCGCAGCTGCTGGAGAAGATTACCGGCACAGAGATATATGCCAAGATATCTCATAATATATATGAGGAGACCAGGACTGCCGAGCGGGAATACAGTGGAGCCCGACAGCATATGGAGGCCTTGTCCACCGGGAGCATGAGCGAAGAGGACTTGCAGCAGAAGGAGGAGAGCCTGCGCCTGCATGACAGTCAGCTGAACAAGGTCAGGGATGACCTGGAGCGGGTGCAGCACCAGATAGAGTGGATGAAGCAGTATAAACAGGCCATGGCCGATGTGGAGCAGATAAAAGACTCTCTGCAAGAAGCCCGCCACCAATACAGTCAGCTGTACGACAGCGAGAGGGACCTGGAGCGCTATGATACGCTGCAGCCCTTTGCCAAGACCTATTCCAATATCAAGAATGCGGAGGAGAATATCAATAAGCTGAAAGAAGAGACCACTGCCAAGGAGACGGAGGCAGAAAAATACAGGCGCGATGCAGAGGTGTGTAAGGGAAGATACAGCGAAGCTAACGACCGCCTGCTGACCGCCAGGCAGACTCAGAGCAATCAGCAGCCCAATATCAACAGGGGCCGCCTGATCAACGGCCGACTCACGACCTTAAAGGAGGATCTTAAGACCCTGCAGGGCGACATGGCGCGCAGTGACGACGATCTGCGGCAGCGTATGGATAGCCGTAACAGCAAGGAGGCTGAGCTCAACGATACTCGCAAACGCCTCGACGAGGCACGCCTGACTATGCAGACTATGCGTCAGCACCAGGCTATGGTTGACCAGATGGAGTATGTGCGCACCCACCTGCAGATGATGAACGAACTCAGGCATGACATCAAGAGTGCGGAGGCTGACCTTATTTCTTATAACAAGGAAATCAGCGCCATCAAGGAGGTGGCAGCTACAGAGGAGAAGAATAATCAGACGCTGCAGGAAACCGCCAGTCGCCTGAAGGGCGAGTTGCTGCTGCATGAGCAGGCCAACAAGGGACTTACCTCCAATTACATACAGGGCAGAGTGACTAAGCTGACGGAAACAGCCATGCGTTCGGGCAATGCCCTGAGGCTATGGCAAAGCATTGCCCGCCGCTATGACATAATCAACGATAAGGCCGATGACCTGCGCCGCCGACGCGCCCTGCACCAGCAGCAGGCTGAGGAGGTGAAGAGCGCTGAGATACAGGTGGAGAAGTTCTCTTATGCCTATGAGCAGTTACACCAAAACTATACCATGAGTCAAAGTGCGGACATTAGCAGCATGCGCGAGTCGCTAAAGGAGGGTACTCCCTGCCCGCTTTGCGGCTCCACCCATCATCCGTACCATTCCGATTCGGTCCAGCAGCTGGACGATTTCCTGAGCAATCTTGCCGAGCAGCATCAGCGTGCCTACGATGATATGCAGACTGCCAAGCGGAACCTGGTGGAAAAGCAGCAGGCCTATAATAATGAGAGCGGGCAGCTGCAGGTGGAAGAGGAGGGACTCAAACGGATGAGAGAGGAGCAGGCCGAAGATGAAAAGGCCTGGGCTCAGTATGCTGACCTCGACAGCAGTTTCGCGCAGTGTGATGAGAACGTCAACCGCGACAACCGTCGCACTATTCTCAATCAGATATACGAATCCTCATGCAAGGAAAGAGATGCCGCCAAGGTCAGACAGGACGAGTTTACCAAGCATCAGGACGAAATCAACAAGCTTAATGCCGAAATCAAGGATGTGCAGCAGCAGATTACCGAGAGTTCGCGCAAGCAGACTCAGATAAAAGCGGATATACAGATCCTGGAAAGCAAAGCGGCTTCCTGTCAAGGCAATATCGAGAAGTTTAAGCACTCCTTTGCCGAGGAAACATCGCGGATGGAGTCTCTTATGACTATCACTGGATGGAAAGAGCGCCTGGCAGAAGCCTACGAGTCCTTTGACCGCGAACTGGCGGAGATAAAGAGCAAGTGGGACACCGCCAATGAGGTGCTGAGGCAGGAGGAAGGCAACCTCTTCCGTCTGCAGCAGGAGCTTAAGACCCTTGACAAGGCTATGGAGGACCTCCAGCGACAGCGTCGTGATCAGAAGGGCAGGCAAGATGTAAAGCAACAGGAAATAAACAGATATGAGACCGACCTGCGCACGCTCTTTGGCGACAGCACTCCTGAGGCCGAGGCAAACCGTCTGGATGCTTCGGTAAAGGCCGCTGAGGAGGACGTGCAGAAGGCTACCTCTAAATATAATGAAGTACGCAAGGGGCTCGACAGCGTGGAAGGTGAGATCAAGAGTCTGCGCCAGCAAAGTGCTGTCCAGGAGAAGAGCCTGCAGGAGATGCGTACAAACCTAGACCTGGAAATTGCTCGCTTCAACACAGGCCAGGATTACACCTTGCAATACTTTGAGCTGGACCGCTATTTCAGCGACCCGCAGAGTTGGCGCGAGCTGCGTACTACGATAGACAACCATAAGCAGCGCGTGGCAGCCGAGGAGGTAAGGATGGAGGCGGCAACGCAGACGGTGGCAAAACTGGAGGCGTCGCCCAACAGACCGGCCGAGGACGAGGAGAACCTTTCCCTGCTGAGTGACCGCAAGGAGCTGCTGACCAAGCAGATGGAGGGCGACGTGAAGGAGCGCAACCAGCTAGAGTACGCTATCAAGGCCCATCGCGACAGTGTGCAGAATATGAATTTCTACCGTTCCACACTGGAGAAGGCTGAGAAGAACTGGGTTGCATGGAAGGACCTTTGTGATGTGCTGGGCAGCTCCGACGGCAATGCTTTCCGCGAGATAGCCCAGTGCTATACCTTCAATTTCCTTGTGAACTTTGCCAATGAGCAGTTGGCTGACCTTACGTCACGCTACAGGCTGCAGGCGTATCCAGGCACATTGCAGCTCGAGGTGATAGACCGCTTTATGCTTGACCAGGTGCGTGCCGTCAACTCCCTTTCCGGAGGTGAGACTTTTATCATAAGTCTTGCTCTCGCACTGGGATTGTCGTCGCTTTCCAGCAATAATCTTGAGATAGGCAGCCTGTTTATTGATGAGGGTTTTGGCAACCTTGACAACGAGAATCTGAACATGGTGATAGATGCCCTCAGCAACCTGCCTGACACTCAGCATCGCAAGGTGGGAGTGATAAGCCATACCGAACTGATACAGTCGCGTATCTCTCCCAAGATATGCCTTGTGCCTGAACCGGGAGGACGCAGCACCATTGTGGTGAGATAGGAGAAAAGGAGTTAAGAAGAATTGGTTAGCGGTTAGCGTTTAGCGTTTCTGCTGGACTTGGCAATTCCTAATTCCTAATTTCTAATTTCTAATTCCTAACTTCTTGATTTTCCAATTCTATATGTGAAAGATTAATTAACTCGTCATCTAAAAAATGCCAGTCTAATGATAGTGTGCAAGCTTCGCCGTTTCGTATTGTGGTTGCGTCAGCCTTTTGGCAGCAGATGTGTCCAGTCGCCCGGAGTGTACACCTTCATAAGCGATGTCATCAGCAATCGCTCTCCCTTCTATGCTTACAAAGACCTCCGCAGTCAGCTGCATGCCATGAGTCGCAGCGACCGCAAGGTGGCTAGGCTGTTGATGCGCCTGTCTAACTACATGCAGGCAGGGAAGGTATTGCTGACGCAGGATAACCGGCGTTTCGCATCCTTCGTGGAGATAGGGTGCAGTAAGACTAAGGTGGAGGAGGCCCGAGGCCAAGCCCTTCCCTTAGCCCCTCCCTCAGACCCTTCTCTGCAAGCAGAGGATTACATTTTCTTTTTCCCCAAAGGTAAATTATCTTCCGGACTTGGCAAAGAACCATCAGCTATCGACAGTCAGCAATCAAGCAAGATTAAGAGGCTTGCAGAGCAGGTTGTAGTTATACCATACATCTATAAGACCCCCGCCGCCTATCGCTCCTGGCAGAAGCTGACAACTGCTTCTTGGGCGTCCGTTGTATTCGACCTCGGCATAGCAGGAGTTATTCTCATTAATCCAGCCTATGGCAAGCAGCAATACATTATAAATATATAATTAAAAATCATACAACAGTTTCCATGAAAATTTACACACGCACAGGCGACAGCGGCCAGACTTCCCTTGTAGGAGGCAAACGAGTACCTAAGACCCATCCGCGTCTAGAGGCTTATGGCACTGTGGACGAGCTGTCCAGTCATTTGGGACTCCTCTCATCGTTGCTTACCGATGAGCATCATCGCGATGTCATCCTCTCCGTTCAGCAGACCCTCTTTGATCTATCGGCAATTCTCGCTACCGAGGCTGAGTCTAAATGGCAGCCTGAGCCTCTGCCGGCATCGCTTGTTGAGAGACTTGAGGCAGAGATTGATGCCCTTCAGCAGAAGGTGCCAGTTATGCGTGCCTTCATAATTCCCGGCGGAAGTCAGGCTGCCAGCCAGGCGCATGTGTGCCGTACCGTGTGCCGTCGTGCCGAGCGCTGCATCCTTGCCCTGACCGAAGAGATAGAAGTTAGCGCCGAGGTGCTGCGCTATGTCAATCGTCTATCCGATTACCTGTTCGTCTTGGCCCGCCATCTCAATGTCAGTAAGGGAATACAAGAAATCACCCATTGAAAAATAACAATCATTAACATAGTGCCAGTATATTTTTATCGGAAAAATTAGTGGGTAATAAAAAAATAGATTACTTTTGCACGCCGTTAGAAGACAATTAAGTTCAAACCTTAAATTCCTGAAAAATGTACTGGACACTAGAACTCGCATCAAAACTTGAAGATGCCCCCTGGCCTGCAACAAAGGAAGAGCTCATTGACTATGCCATGCGCTCTGGCGCACCTATGGAGGTGGTGGAGAATCTGCAGGAGATAGAAGATGAAGGCGAGGCATACGAAAACATAGAAGACCTCTGGCCCGATTACCCCACCAAAGAAGACTTCTTCTTCAACGAGGACGAGTATTAGGAAAGAAAAAAAAGTGGCACGAAAATGCCACTTTTTTATTTGTCCTCATTTGCCCTGTAAAATACCTGTTTCAGTATCATGATGGTTCATGCTACGCTGAATGTCACGATATTTGCGACCAGAGGACAGATTCCATGTAAGGTTGAGTGTCAGCATATTACCCAAATCGCGGCTATGCTGCGAAACTTCTTTATGAATATATTGGCTAAGCACTTCTGTTTTATGTCTTAGTGGACTTGCGCAGAAAGGATGCTGGGCATAGAGGGATAAGGTGATATCCTTCATTCGGTATGAAGCCGTTAGATACCAGGCGGATGCCTGATGGCCACGATGCTCGCCCTCCATGAAGTTCCACCCGTTATCCGCGTAAGCAGCCAGCGTCCATCGGCCGAGATAGGCAGCAAGGCTGGCACCGCCGTTGAATGCAGTATAGGTATGGCGATAGTCGTCGGTAAAGTTAAAGAAACGGTAGATACCTCCATAGAGGGTAACGGAGAGATGCTCTGGTATGGCCTCCCATCGGTTATAACTCTGGATGAAGAAGAAACTGCACTCATTGCCGGCATTTGTCTGTGTCTTATAGAAGAAGTTGTCCTTTCGGGTGTATTTTTCCATATTGCAGTTGGCGTTCAGTCGCCAATAGCCTTGTAATTCTGTCATGACTCTTGGTGTGGAGTAGGTCAGACGAAGGTCATGTGAAGTCACACGATTGGGAGTTATCTCGGGATTACCCACCAGTGTTTCCATTGCATTCTGCTTGATAGAGACATCACTGACGAGTGCAATCTGCGATACGTGCTGTGATACTTCGAAATCGTATTTTATTTTAAAATTTTTAGCAAACGGATAGGCAAGCGTCATTTTTGGACGGAAAAGCAAAAAACGATCATTCCATTTACCCTGTCGATAGTAACGGGTGCTCACACCTAAGCCTCCCATGTAGCCGAGTTTGCCAAGACGACCTTTCAGCTGTCCGAAGAAATAGAGCGTTGATGAACGCATAGCGTTGGAGGCATTTGCGTCACCTGCATACACATTATCTATATATTTTTGGCCATATTGAGTGCCCAAAGACAGTGTGAATGGTTTCATACGGTTTTCGTAGATGGCTTCTGTCCAAAGCGAATACGTCTTTCCTGTCACATTATAGGTATAGTTTCCGCCTTCGTTGTGTTCAGCGCGGCTATTTGTTTTTATATATGTTCCAACGGTATTGGCTGTCAGTGACTGATGATGCTTAAAGTCGCGATGGAAATAAAGGTCAACTGCTGGCGATGAGCTGCGTGACAAAGAATGGTCTTCGTAAGTTGTAAATTTCGTCCATGACCTATCGGGCTGAATATTGCGTTGGGCTGAGAGTTTCGATTGGAACACATAGTTTGAGTCACTTAGACTATAGGTGAGTTGGAGATTGTGGTCGAGACTCTTGTCTTGTCCATCTAATTGTTTGCGCAAAAAGCTTTGCTTCTCTCCCGACTCCAGTTGGTAAGTTGCATTTTCTTCGTATTCCGTTCCCTTGAAATTATGATAGTCTAGCGAGTAGGTCACGCCAAACTCACTCTTGCCATAATTAAACTTCCCATATATAGTCTCGTCACCATTAACGGCAGTTAGAGTGTTCGTCAGGTCTGCACCTACATCATAGCCACTAATGGGGTGCTTCACGATGATATTGACCACGTATGCTATTCCCTCACCATATCTTACTCCCGGATTGTCGATATAGTCGATGTGTTTCACAGCTTTCATATCAAGCGAGAGCAAATCTTCTTTCGATGCTATGATGTCATTGATGCGCACCTGTACATTACCAAGATTAGAAAGTGCCGTAACGGTGTGCATCGCTGGGTCTACGCGCAGATGAGGTAGCGCCAGTTTAGACAACAGCGAATAACCATTCGTGGAACCTTCTAATTGTTGGCGTGTGGGATAGATGGTTTGCCCATCAACTCTTTGTACAACTCTGGATGCTTTGACGGCTATTTCCTGTAATTCTACATCCTTTTGAGCCGAAACTGCGAGTGATGCTATAAGCATCCCCCAAATAAAAAGTCTCTTCATACGATTGCTTTTTTGTGCAAAGGTATGAAGAGGGTAATATGTTACCAAAAATAATGCCTGACATTTGTCTGACATTTTGCTGACATTTGCCGAACTATCTTATAGTCAGGCCGTATGATTTACCCCTGTCTGATTCTATTTTGAGGTCAGAATGTTCTTCTATGATGGGTTTCATCCGTCGGATAAGTGTGTATAATGTCTCGCTTGCATCCTCTTTCTTAGGCCAGAGCGCATTGCAAATCTCGGTTTTCGACAATTTGTGCGAGGGTGATTGCCACAGCATTTCCATCAGTTGTTGCTGCATAGGGGTAAGTTTAATCTCGCAGCCTTTTGCATTGACGAATCGTCCATCCTGCAGTGCCAAACCGCCAAAAAGGCCTAATGCCGATTGTCGCCTATGCAGATGCAGACAGAACAGGCTCCATATTAATACCAGCGACCAAAGAATCATCGACGGACGCTGATCGGAAAGAGAAAAGATTGTAGCTGCTGATACTTGTGGTCGTGGACGGAATCCTTTCTTGGAATCTACTACTAAAACAGCATGTCCTCTTAATCCCTCTATTTGCAGATAACTATTAAACATCAGTATTGTGTCCGCACTTATCACATCAGACTGCTGTTCTTCCAGAGTCTTGGCTAGTGCCTGATTCATGTCTTCGGTCACCAGTTCCTCCGTAACTTTATAGCAGTTCAGCCCCACCATGTTTGAAGCTATTATCAGTGCAAAGAGCACCACTACTGCATATCTCTGTTTCATAGTTATAGTTTTCGTTATTTATTTGGCAAAGTTACGACAAATAGCTGACAAATAATAAAGGAGTAAAATAGTTTTTAATCAAAATCGTGCAGATTTTCAAAAGGAATATGTAACTTTGCGCGTTGATAAAAGGTAAAGGTTATAGGTTATAGAACTTAAGACCTTACAAATCGAAAATTGTATATAATCCAATTGTAAATCAATAGTACATTATAAAATTAAAAAGTTGAAAAATTAAAAAATTGAAATAAAACTCTTAAACTCTTAATATCTCCAGACTTGGCTAAATAGTCAAATCGTGAAATAAAAATGTTTGTTCAATGTTCAATGTCTAATGTTCAATGAATATTAAAGTACATACTCCAAAAGAGATGAGGGTCGGCAGCGGCTTGTCGTCTTGGAAGCAATTTCTGTTGGCGATGCTGGCCACAACCATATCCATAGCGCTCACTTTTGGCACGGCTGCCGTTATTGAATACAATAAGAAGCAGAAGGAAAAGCGCGAGATAGTGATGATGGTGATGTGTGACATGGATAAATCGCTAGCAGTAGTAGAGAGAGCCGACTCGATGATAATGCAGTCGATGGACCTCCAGCTGCAGTTGGCAAAGGACACCACTAAGTTTAGCCAAATTCATTTCAGCCTAGCCCGCATGATGCCGATTCCGGAGTTTGCCAATACGACAGAAAACATTTTCTCGTCGAGCATCGAATCCATCAACACCGTGGGCAATGTGCTCTTCACTGAGATTGTGGCTGCGTTTTATCAGTATCGTACTCTGTTTAAGACTAATGTCTGCGACTCGATACAATCTATTGCAAGCAGAGACCTCCCCTTCACTACGGTGGAGGGCACCCTTGACTTTGATTACTCGATATATGCCCTTTTGAACCATGAACTCCTGCATAGCATGCAGCAACTGTTTATACAGGGCAAGCAGATGATGAGTGTCTCCGACGAAGAGATAGAGGCCTATCGCAAAGAGCGCGAGAGGCTGAAGGCAGACATGGAAGACAGGGAGAAAAGCCGCCAGTCAACGATGGAGACAGTGATGCAGTTGCAAAGGGAAATCAACGCTGCCAGGGAGCGGATTAAATAGCGAAATAGTAAATTGTCCAATTGTGAAATTAAATTGGCTCCTAACTGCCGCTCCGCTCTCAAAGGCTCCTGCAAGTTTCGCTTCTGCTTTGCCGACACAAAGATTATAATTTTTTTTATTGAAACAAATTGAAGAGGGGTAAAAAACAATTTCTTCAATCAAATTGTTCCTTTGCGCGTAGTTCCTAAGTCATTTTACGATGTTTTTCTTTCCGTTGGCGATACAGATGCCGTCGGGGCCAAGGCCTATGCGACTAAGGTCCCGACGGCGTTTGAGTGCGTTACTTTTCCAGGTAGCTCTTAAGAGCATCCACATATTCCTCGAAGGCTTTCAGTCCTGCGGGGGTTATGCGGCAGAGTGTGCAAGGCCTCTTGCCCTTAAAAGTTTTTTCCACATCGATGTATCCAGCCGCAGACAGCTTGTCAATCTGCACACTCAGGTTG
>CADAZW010000036.1 GCA_902792555.1 uncultured Bacteroidales bacterium
AGGAGTATAAGGACGCCCACCTCACGATGAAGGTGTTTAAGGACGTGCTGTCGCTGCCGCAGTTTAAGAACTATGAGGCGGGCATCGTGGTGCAGGCCTACCTGCCCGACGCATGGGACTTCCAGACCGAGCTGCTGGAGTTTGCACGCAAGCGCGTGGCTGAGGGAGGCTCGCCTATCAAGATGCGAATTGTCAAGGGCTGCAACCTCGACATGGAGAACATCGTGAGCGACCTGCGCGGATGGCCTAACCCCGTAAGGCCCGACAAGACGGAGGTGGATGCCAACTACCTGCACATAATTGAGCGCGGACTGCTGCCCGAAAATGCCAAGGTGCTCCATATCGGCATGGCATCGCACAACCTGTTTACCATCTCCTACGCCTACCTGCTCACCGAGAAATACCAGACGCCCAAGGACTGCTTCTGCTTCGAGATGCTGGAGGGCATGGCCAACCACGTATGGCGCGCACAGAAGAAACTGGGCAACCACGTTATACTCTACACCCCGGTGGTGAAGAAGGAGCATTTCCTCAACGCCATCTCCTACCTCGTAAGGCGCATGGACGAGAACACCGCGCCCGACAACTTCCTCACCCACTCCTTCTCGCTGCGTCCCGACACGCCCGAGTGGGACGAGCTGCAACAGCAATTCATTAACGCTTACAATATGAAAGACAACCTTACTCACGTCCCCACCCGAGTGCAAGACCGCAACAAGCCGTATGCCGGCCAGGAGCCGAGGGACGAAATGATTAACGAGCCCGACACCGACTTCGACCGCGTATGCAATCAGCGCTGGGTGGAGGAAATCTTCGCCAAGTGGAAGCCGAGCGGCAAGGCTGTCGGCGCCAAGGCCGCCAACTGGGGCGAATGGAAACCGGGCGACCTGCTGCCCACGCAGATCGGCAGCGAGCTGGTGTTCAACGATGACCACGCCAAGTACTACGACCGCTCACAGCCCGGCGATGTGCTGGTCTGCGAGATGTCGCGAGCCAACAAGGAGCAGACCGAGAAGATTCTCGACATTGCCGAGAAGGATGCCGGCCTCTGGCGCAAGACCACCATCGAGGAGCGTCACAGGATAATGTATAAGGCTGCCAATATTCTCGGCGAGATGCGCGGCGACCTCTGCGGCGCCATGTGCGCCATCACGGGCAAGACCATAGAGGAAGGCGACGTGGAAGTGAGCGAGGGCATCGACTACTGCCGCTTCTACACCACCACGATGAAGAAGCTTGCCAAGCTCGATGACGTTGACATGGTGGCCAAGGGCACTGTGCTCGTGCTGTCGCCGTGGAACTTCCCGTGCGCCATACCCTGCGGCGGCGTGGTAGCCGCCCTCGCCTCGGGAAACACCTGCATACTGAAGCCCGCCACCGTGGCGGCTCCCGTGGCATGGCTCTTCGCCAAGGCGTTCTGGGAGGCCGGCGTGCCCAAGGAGGCCCTGCAGGTGGTCATCACCGACCGCGAGGCTACACCGCTGCTTACCTCCTCGCCCGTGGTGAAGCATATCATACTCACTGGCGGCACCGAGACGGCACAGACCATCGCCCACGCCAATCCGCGCAAGCCCCTGTCGGCTGAGACCGGCGGCAAGAACGTGATGATACTCTCCGCCAAGGGCGACCGCGACCATGCCATCATGAACGCCTGCCGCTCAGCCTTCGGCAACGCCGGACAGAAATGCTCGGCCTGCTCACTGCTGCTGGTGGAGCGCTCCGTTTACGACAATCCCGAGTTCATCGAGAAGCTCAAGGACTGCGCCTCGTCGCTCAAGGTTGGCGGTGTATGGAACGCCGAGAGAGCTGGCTCGTGGCGCCTGACTTTATCGACGACAAGAAATACATACTCAAGCCCACCGTGAAGCTCGGCGTGAAGCCCGGCTCGTTCACCTTCCGCACAGAGCTCTTCGCCCCGCTGCTTGCCGTGGCTCCCTACGACACTCTGGAGCAGGCCGTGGCCCTGGTCAACAGCCTCGACTACGGACTGACCAGTGGACTCCAGTCGCTCGACGAGAAGGAGCAGCTCTACTGGAAGAACAACGTGGAAGCCGGCAACCTCTACATCAACCGCGGCATAACAGGAGCCGTCGTCAACCGCCAGCCCTTCGGCGGCATGAAACTGTCCGCCTTCGGCCCCGGACTCAAGGCTGGCGGCCCTAACTACTGCGCACAGTTTATGAACATCACCGACAAGGCTGGCTCCGCCACCGACTGGCGCAAGAGCTATGCCGAGTGGTATGAGAAAGAGTTCGAGCACGCCCGCAACATACAGCCCAACATACGCGGCGAGCAGAATATCTTCCGCTACCTGCCACTGAAGCGCGGCATGGTGTTCAGGCTCTTCGGCGACGAGACACTGGAGCAGGTGCAGATGGTGCAGCTCGCTGCCAAGACCGTAGGCACGCCGCTCACAATTTCCGCCGACAGCGACAACCCGCTGATTGCACAGATTGACGGCGACGTGAAACGCGAGACTCTGCAAGGCTTCTGCCAGTCGATGAAGCAGTATGAGCGCGTGCGCACCATCTCACAGAACGTGCCCGACGAGGTGTTTGCCGCCGCAGCATGGTGCGACCGTTACATCGCTCAGTCGGCACCCGTGAAGGACGGACGCATAGAGCTCGCCATCTACATCAAGGAGCAGTCTATCGCTAACGAATACCACCGCTACGGCTCACAGATAGAAGTGCCCGCAATAGAATAAGGCAACAGACAGGACTGCATAAGCCTATGCCGGCTGGCGCCTGAAAGCGGTGCCAACGCTTGGCAAGGATTTTATTGCGAAAAGAAAAAGATTAATCGCGAAGAGAACGACCTTCTCTTCGCGATTGTTTCTGGAATGAAGATAGATGTTGTGTCTAATCCAGTAGGTTGGCAAAGGGACGATAGCCGTTATGGGCAGTCTTAAAGTCGATAATCATCTGGCGTTCATACTCGCGCGGGTCTGTGCTCAATACTTTCCAGCAGACTACAAGATCATCCGCATCGGCCAGCTGCCATATATAGCGCCCACCTCTATGCCCAACGGGCTTTCCTGAGCCAAACTTCATATACTGGGACAATCTGCTGCGCAGGGTGGCCTTTGATCCTTCACCACCGGCCTTGCCAACATATACGATGTCTGCCCCTTCTACCCAGTTTGCCTTTAGTTCGGAGAGCGGGACATTGGGATCTTCGCCCTTGAAGAAGCCGCCTGTTCCTCTCTGAATAAAGTCAGGCTCTGTTTCTTTTGTGTAAAGAACTGCATAGACACCCTGTTCCTCAGGAACGATACCAATGTTCTTCTTAAACTGACCAACGGTGACAAAGCCGCTGAATCCCTCTTGCTCTAAAATCTGTCTGTTCATAGTATAGGCTGTTTTATCGTTTTCTTATTGCTTTCACCACGCGTGACTTATTGTCCTGGGCGTATTGGTAGAGGTCTTCTATATCGCCGATCTCTTCCTCGTATTCGTACTCCTCATCTACGCCAAGTTCCTCAAAAGCCCCATCCTGGAGCACCCGATAGTACTTGCCGTTTAACTCTTGTATCTCCCAGTTCTCGTCGTTGGCCCAGTCAAGCATCTCAACATAAGCGCTGTTGTGGACATCCGATTGGTTGGTTGATGCGGGGGCGGCAGGTTTGCTGTAGTATTCAGGATAAAGGTCGGATACCTTTGTCGGAGGCTGAGTGATGCGCTCACCTGTCGGGTTGGTGTAGGGATCTACCATCGCAGGCTGGCGTACACCTTGCGGCAGTGCCGAAGATGGCTCCTTCTTGTTGCCCTCATATATTTTCATGATTATGAATATGAGAACTGACAGTGCGAGTATTTGTGAAACCTTCATACAAGAATGAACTTTATGACGGTTATCCCGGCCTGCGGCGTCGGCCTATAGAAAGAGGGGATTGCGAGCGGTGTATGCAGCAAGCCCCTATGGTGCACTATCTTTCCGAGGGATTATTTTGCAATCTTAAATTTCATCTTGCCTGCCTTGATGATATATACACCAGAGGGTAGGCTGCCCAGGGAGATGGTGGCGGAGCCCTGGGTGTCGGTCTGGGCCTTGCTTACCAGTGTGCCGCCGGGGGTATAGACGAGCACGGTGGTGAGGGGAGGGAAGTTGTCCATTGACCACTGGCCATTGACCATTGACCATTGGGCATTGTTCCCGATCCTCTGTTCGCTGTTCTCCAACCCTGTGGGGTCTTCCTCGTCGGTGAAATAGGCTTTCCTGAGGTTGCGGAATTGCAGGAGTTTGGTCTCGCCTGTTTGCACTATGGTATAGTTGCCCTTGAAGATTATCTTGGGGCGTTCGCTGAGGTAGAACTTCAGTACGCCGCCGGTCTTGTCCTCTATGCAGAGGGTGGTGGCGTTCTTTACGCCGGCACTGGCTGTGGCACTATAGCCAAGGGCCAGCAGCCAACAGCCGATAACCAATAGCCAAAAATATGATTTTTTCATTTGAAATTTGAGATTTGAGGTTTGAGTCAAGTCTGGAGGTGGACAGTAACGAACACGAATTTCACGAATGGCTTATGAAATCATAAGTTGCAAAACAAATAGTAAATTGTAATTTGTTCAATTGTAAATTCCTTTACTCCTTACTCCCTTTTCTCCTTACTTCTTTTTCAATGGATGAGCACTTTCTCAAAGGCCTGTATGAGCACATTGGCCATAAGTTGGTGGCCGTCGTCGTTGGGGTGGAGGGCTACGTCGATGGAGAGTTTGGGCATCACGGTCTGTCCGCCGCACTCGTAGAACCAGTCGGCTACGGGCAGACTCTCGTAGGCTGCTATCTCCTTGATGAGGTCGGCATAGTCCTGCAGGTAGATGCCGTTGAGCTCGTCATACCAGTGGGCGGGCAGGTAGGAGCCGAAGCCGTAGGCCTTGCGCGGAGTGCAGAGGATGATCATGGCCTTGGGGTTGACTTTGTAGATGGCATCGATGAGTTTGCGGTAGGTGGCGGCGAAGGTGCCGTTGCCGGTATTGTTCTTGTAGTCGTCGATGGTGCCCACGGGTGTGGAGTGGCCCCAGTCGTTGACTCCGTGCTCGATGGTATAGTAGTCGGCCTTGATGACGTTGGAGAGGGCAGAGGAGAGCACTCCGGCGTTGACGCCCTTGTTGGTGAACTGCTTGAAGGCGAGTTTCTCCATTACGCGGGTCTGGTAGCCCTTGGTGAAGGCGGAGCTGACGTTGTTGTTGTACCAGGTGATGGAGGTACCGAGGCTGAGCCAGTGACCATCAACGATGCGGCGGCCGTCGGAGGTGAAGTAGATGGGGTTGGAGGCTTTGTCGGCAGAGAAGATGATGCTGTCGATGGCGCTCACGTCGAAGGCCATGGGGGTGTCCTTCTCATAGACGGTTACACTTTGGCCGTTGACCATTGACCATTGGCTGCCGGCCATTAATGCGATAGCAAGGATAGTTAGTGCTTTTTTCATAATATGAATAGTTTTAAATTTAAATCTTCAATTTTTTAACTCTTCAATTCTTTAATTTTTCAACTCTTCAATTTTTATAGTCGTAGGCGTGCTTGGGATAGTCGAGGGTGTAGTGCAGTCCACGGCTCTCCTTGCGCTCTATGGCCTGGCGGGTTACGAGGTAGCCTACGTTGACGGCGTTGCGCAACTCGCAGATATCGCGGGTGGCCTTGACGCGCTTGAAGAGCTCCTCGGTCTCCTCATAGATGATGTCGAGGCGTGTCCAGGCACGGTGGAGGCGCAGGTCGCTGCGCACGATGCCTACGTAGTTGGACATTATCTGTCCTACTTCGCGCATGTCCTGGGCAATGAGCACTTTCTCTTCGTTGGTCATAGTGCCTTCGTCGTTCCATGCGGGCACTTTGGTGTTGAAGGAGTAGTCGTCGATGACCGACAGGGCGTGCTTGGCTGCCGCGTCGGCATACACCACTGCCTCTATGAGCGAGTTGCTGGCCAGGCGGTTGCCGCCGTGGAGGCCGGTGCATGAGCACTCGCCTACGGCATAGAGTCTATGGATGCTGCTCTGGGCGTTGAGGTCCACCTTGATGCCGCCGCACAGATAGTGGGCACAGGGGCATACGGGTATGTACTGCTTGGTTATGTCGATGCCTATGGAGAGGCATTTGGCGTAGATATTGGGGAAGTGGGTCTTTGTCTGCTCGGGGTCCTTGTGGGTAACGTCGAGGCAGACGTGGTCGATGCCGTGTATTTTCATCTCCTTGTCAATGGCGCGGGCCACTATGTCGCGCGGAGCGAGGGAGAGTCGCTTGTCGTATTTCTGCATAAACTCCTCGCCGTTGGGCAGGCGCAGGATGCCGCCGTAGCCGCGCATGGCCTCGGTGATGAGATAGGCGGGGTGTGTTTCACCCGGGTGGTAGAGGGCTGTAGGATGAAACTGCACAAACTCCATGTCCTTCACGGTGGCCTTGGCTCTGTAGGCCATGGCTATGCCGTCGCCGGTGGCTATGTTGGGATTGGTGGTGGAGGTGTAGATGGCGCCTATGCCGCCGGTGGCCAGCAGGGTCACCTTGGAGAGGAAGGTGTCCACCTTGCCTGTGTCGGGGTCAAGGATATAGGCGCCGTAGCACTCTATGTCGGGTGTCTGGCGGTTGACTTCCACACCCAGGTGGTGCTGGGTGATTATCTCTACGGCGAAGTGATTCTCCAGTACCTTGATGTTGGGATGGCGGCGCACAGCCTCAATCAGGCCGCGCTGAATCTCGAAGCCTGAGTCGTCGGCGTGGTGGAGGATGCGGAACTCGGAGTGGCCGCCCTCGCGGTGGAGGTCGAAGGAGCCGTCATCCTTGCGGTCGAAGTTGACGCCCCAGTTCACCAGGCGCTCGATGCCGGCGGGAGCCTGCTCTACCACTTGCCTTACAGCCTCGGGGTCGCTGATGAAGTCGCCAGCCACCATGGTGTCGTGGATATGCTTCTCAAAGTTATCCACCTCCATGTTGGTGACCGATGCCACTCCACCCTGAGCCTTGGCAGTGTTGGCCTCGTCGATGGTAGACTTACATACCAGGGCCACCTTGCCCTTCTTGGCTGCGGCTACCTGCAGCGCAAACGACATGCCGGCTACGCCGCTGCCTATAACGAGAAAATCAAATTTGCGAACCATTGAGAGTTTTTTTTATTTGACGAGTAGATGTCTTGGGAGTTAACCGCCTCGTAGGGGGGGGAGCGAAATTTGAAGTCAACGGCTTCGCCGCGGAAATTAAAAACGGACGATATCTTCTCCCATTAGTTGGCAAAGATAGATAAAAATCCTTAAATACTATATTTTATCCCCAAAATATTTGTACTTTTGCCGCCACTATGAAAAAAATGACCATACATAACGTTCCAAAAGTACTTTTTGCGACTCTTCTTATGCTGATGCTCAGCATAGGCGCAGCGGCTCAGTGGGGGCCCACCCTGACTCATAATATTGACTCGCTGCTTGGCCATCCCATGTTTCAGCGCACACAGGTGGCTGTCTATGTTTATGACCTGGATGCCGACACCGTTGTCTATGACAGGGGCAGCCGTCAGCTGATGCGTCCCGCCTCGGTTATGAAGGTGCTGACCTCCACCGCCGCCCTCCACAACCTGGGTGCCGACCATCCCTTCATAACCACCCTCAGCTACAGCGGTACCATAGAGCGCGACACCCTGCTGCCCGACAGCGTGGAGCAACACAATGTGCTTCATGGCGACCTATACCTGCGCGGAGGTTTCGACCCCCTCTTCGGCCCCGACGATATGAAGGCCTTTATCCAGTCGCTGCGCGAACAGGACATACGCCGCATTGACGGCACCGTATATGCCGACCTCTCATTTAAGGATACCCTCAAGTGGGGCCAGGGGTGGTGTTGGGATGACAAGGCGACCACTCTCACACCTCTGCTCTATAATGCCAAGGATATCTTCATTACCCGGTTCATGCAGAGCCTTGACGCAGACTCCATAGTCCGGCCCGCCAACTATCGCCGTCTTACTCAGGGAGGGCTGGAGCGCGATACGGTGACACTGTGCTGCCGTATCCACACCATCAGCCAGATGATAGGTCGCATGATGAAGGAGTCAGACAATCTCTTTGCCGAGTCGCTCTTCTATCAGCTGGGTCGCAGCGGACGCAAGGCTGCCGAGCAGGAGTACGGCCTAATCCGCGAGCTGGGCCTTAACCCCGATGACTACACAGTGGCAGACGGTAGCGGCCTCTCGCTCTACAACTATCTCACTCCCCAGGTGGTGGTGAGGCTCCTGCGCCATGTGTGGAACACACCCCGCCTGCTCAATGTGCTCTATCCCTCGTTGCCCATAGCAGGTTACGACGGCACACTCAAGAAGCGCATGAAGGGTACCGCTGCAGAGGGCAATGTACACGCCAAGACTGGCACCCTGAGCAAAGTCTCCACCCTGGCAGGCTACGCCACCACGTCGTCAGGCAGTCACCTGGCTTTCTGCATTTTCAACCAAGGGGTCCTCAACTCGCAGGAGGGTCGCGACTTTCAGGACAGAGTATGTCAGCAGCTGGTGAAGTGAAAAATAAAGAAAAATTTTGCCAACTGAAAATAAAGTCCTAACTTCGCACCGCAAAAACGAGCCCAGATGGCGGAATTGGTAGACGCGTTGGTCTCAAACACCAATGCCGCAAGGCGTGCCGGTTCGATCCCGGCTCTGGGTACGAGTAAAGAATGAAAGCCAGCTGACCAAGAGTCGGCTGGCTTTTTTTATGATAAGATCGAAGTTCTATATTTTCTCCCAGAAGTCATTTCTGGTCTGAGCCTACTCGACGGACTACGCCTTGCTCTTGTAGCTTGTTGATGATTCTGGCGTTATTAGGCACAAAATGCATTTTTTGATGCGGTGGACATGCTATGTGTCGGTGAAAAGTACTAATTTTGCCATCTAATATAAAATAGAGAATTAGGCTGGGGGTGCTTGTGAAGAATAGGATACTTTTCTTAAGAACAGATTCTTTGCGATGCCTGCGGCTTTTTAACTACTAAATTTTTGATATAAAGATGGAGCAACTTTTTAGCAATCTGCCTTACAAGGTGGCCGATTTGAGCCTGGCTGACTTTGGCAGCGAGGAGATAAGGATAGCCGAGCATGAGATGCCTGGCCTGATGGCTTTGCGCAGCAAGTATGGTGCATCGCAGCCATTGCGCGGTGCCCGCATAATGGGCTCGCTGCACATGACCATTCAGACAGCCATGCTGATAGAGACTCTCCGCGCTCTGGGTGCAGAGGTGAGGTGGTGCTCATGCAATATCTATTCCACTCAGGATCATGCTGCAGCTGCCATAGCCCGTGGAGGCACTCCCGTCTTTGCCTGGAAGGGTGAGAGTCTGGAGGAATACTGGTGGTGTACGCTGCAAGCCATGAATTTTGACGGTAAATATCCTAACATGATAGTGGATGACGGCGGCGATGCCACGCTGATGATACACCTCGGAGTGAAGGCAGAGAATGATGCCTCAGTGCTGGACACTCCCTCTGACAGCGATGATGAGCGTGAGCTGAAGTTGCTGCTGAAGCGAGTGCTTAAGGAGCAGCCCCGCCGCTGGCACGAAACGGCAGCTTCCATCAAGGGAGTCAGTGAGGAGACCACCACCGGTGTACACCGCCTCTATCAGATGCAGCAGAAGGGAGAGCTGTTGTTCCCCGCCTTCAATGTCAACGACTCGGTTACCAAGAGCAAATTTGACAACCTCTATGGCTGCCGCGAGAGTCTGGTTGACGGCATCAAGCGTGCTACCGATGTGATGATTGCCGGCAAGGTGGCTGTGGTGGCAGGCTATGGTGATGTGGGCAAGGGTTGCGCACAGAGCCTTAAGAGTTATGGTGCCCATGTGCTGGTGACCGAGATAGATCCCATCTGCGCACTGCAGGCTGCTATGGAGGGATATGAAGTGGTTACCATGGATGAGGCCGCCCCGCGAGGCAACATATTCGTTACCACCACAGGCAATATAGACGTAATTACTGTTGAGCACATGATGCAGATGCCCGACGAGGCAATAGTATGCAATATCGGGCACTTCGATTCTGAGATACAGGTGGAGAAGCTCAAGCAGGTGGAAGGCATCAAGCGCACTAATATCAAGCCGCAGGTGGACAGCTACCGTTTTCCCGACGGCCATCATATCACTCTGCTGGCTGACGGCCGACTGGTCAATCTGGGCTGTGCCACAGGGCATCCCAGCTTTGTTATGAGCAACTCTTTCACCAATCAGACCCTGGCGCAGATAGAACTCTTCCGCAATCACTATGATGTTGGCGTTTACACCCTGCCCACGAAACTGGATGAGGAAGTCGCCCGTCTTCACTTGGAGCGCATAGGAGCTCACCTCAGCAAGCTTACTCCTGAGCAGGCTGCATACATCGGAGTTTCCGTTGAAGGTCCCTTCAAGGCCGAAAACTACAGATACTAGTAACCAATAACCGTTAACTGTTAACCAATAACCGTTAACCAATAACCATTTTATAGATGCAAAAGATTCTTCAGAAAGTATGGCCCGATGCGGCAGCCGTAGTACTGTTTATCGTCATCGGTTTTGTTTATTTCCTTTCGCCCGTTAGCGATGGGCTGGTGTTGTCGGGCTCCGACCATACGGGAGCCATAGGCAGCGGTGTGGAGTTGACGCAGTATCATGAGCGTACCGGCGAGGAGACCCGTTGGACTAATGCGCTCTTCAGCGGAATGCCCACGTATCAGATGTCGCCTTCCTATAGCTCGCGCACAACTCTCGACACTCTGCGCAGTGTCTATGAGCTGGGGCTGCCCACGGTGGTGATGTATGTGTTCATCCTGCTGGTGGGCTTCTATATCCTGATGCGCGCCATGGGCTATAAGCCGTTGCTCAGTGTGATGGGTGCTGTGGCATGGGCGTTTTCATCTTATTTCTTCATCATCATCGGCGCGGGCCATATATGGAAGTTGCTGACTCTGGCCTTCATACCGCCCACCATAGCAGGTATGGTGCTTTGCTACAAGGGCAAGTATCTGTGGGGCGGTGCGGTGCTGGCACTGTTTTTGGCATTTCAGATATTGAGCAACCACCTGCAGATGACCTATTATTTCCTGCCGGTGATGCTGCTCATGTGGCTGGCCTATCTGGCCAGTGCCGTCAGGCAGCATTGGATGCCGCGCTTCTGGAAGGCCACAGCCACAATGGCAGTGGCTGCGGTGATAGCCATTGCCGCCAATCTGCCTAACCTGTATCATACCTATCAGTATAGCAAGGAGACCATGCGAGGTCGCAGCGAGCTGGCTGCCGAGGGCACCTCTGAGAAGTCGGGCCTCACCGCAGAGTATATCACCCAGTGGTCGTACGGCATCGACGAGACTCTCACCCTGCTCATCCCCAACGCCAAGGGCGGCGCTTCGGTGCCGTTGTCGCAGAGCGATATCGCCATGGAGAAGGGGCAGTATTCGCAGTACTATAACGGCATCAGCATGTACTGGGGCGACCAGCCGGGCACGGCAGGTCCCGTCTATGTGGGAGCCATCATAATGTTGCTGTTCATACTGGGGCTCTTTGTGGTGAAAGGCCCGATGAAATGGGCTCTTTTGGCGGCCACAATCATCTCGGTGCTGCTCTCGTGGGGCCATAATTTCATGGGGCTTACTCAGTGGTGTATCGACAATGTGCCGCTTTACAATAAGTTCCGTACCGTCTCGTCAATCCTCGTGATAGCAGAGTTCACTATTCCCTTGCTGGCTATCATGGGCTTGGCCAAGGTCATCAAGGACAAGGAGGCCGCCCTGGGTAAGGATATGTGGAAGCTGTGGGTGAGCTTTGCCTTGGTGGGCGGTGCAGCGCTGCTCTATGCCTTGTTCCCTGGTCTTAACGAGCCCTATTACTCTGCCAGCGAATACAGCCAGTTGTCGCAGTATCCTGACATCCTTAACGATATCATAGGCGCCCGCAAGGCCATATTCACTGCCGACGCATGGCGCACACTTATCTATGTGCTGCTGGGTGCAGCGTTGGTATGGCTGATGGCAAAGAAACTGTTGAAGCCGGTTGTTGCCGTGGCTGTTATGGCGGTGCTGTGCCTTGTGGATATGTACGGTGTCAACAAGCGTTATCTCAATGATGAGATGTTTGTGCTGCCGGAGGATATCAACAGCGTGTTCCAGAAGTCGGCTGCTGATGAGCAGATACTGCAGGACAAGAGCCTGGATTACCGTGTGCTCAATTTCACCACCAACACCTTCAACGAAAACGAGACCTCCTATTTCCACAAGAGCATAGGTGGCTACAGCGCAGTTAAGCTGGGCCGCTACCAGGATCTCATCGACCGTCATATCGGCAATGAGATGGGTGAGGTTATCAAGGCGTTCAATGACAGCCAGGGCAACCTCGCCACCGTCAAGGGCGACAGTCTCTTCCCCGTGCTCAATATGCTTAATGACAAGTATTTCATCGTCAGTGCCGGCGAGGGACAGAAGTTTGCCGTGCAGAATCCCTTTGCCATGGGCAACGGATGGTTTGTAGGTAATATTAGATATGTAGATACCCCCAATAAGGAGATAGATGCCCTCTCTTCCATCAACCTGCGTGCCGAGGCCGTGGCTGACAAGAGTTTCCAGTCTGTGCTTGGCGAGGGCAGCGGCACCGTGATGGCCGACAGCCTTAGGCGCGTGGTGCTTACCAAGTATGATGCCAACGAGCTTGACTATGATGTGGAGAGCAAGACGGGCGGAGTGGTTGTCTTCTCTGAGATATACTACCCCGGCTGGACTGCCACTCTCGATGGGCAGCCGCTGGAGCTGGGCAGGGTCAACTATGTGCTGAGGGCCGCCAAGGTGCCTGCCGGCAAGCATGTTGTTCACATGGAGTATAAGCCTGCCTCTGTGGGCGTTACCGAGACCGTGGCATACATAGCCATCTTTATCCTCCTGCTTGTCTTCGTCGCCGCAGCAGTCCTCACCATCAGGAAGGCGAAAGCAGCAGACGATAGCGAAACCGAAACAGAGAAAGAAAGTAAATAGCACATATATAGTACATAATAAAATTGTACATAAATTGTACTTTGTAAATTGCTAAATTGTAAATCAATTGTACATTGTAAATTGCTAAATTGTAAATCAACAAAATGAACAAACCCAGCATTCCCAAAGGAACGCGTGACTTCTCCCCCGTGGAGATGGCAAAGCGCAACTATATCTTCAATACCATCCGCGAGGTATATGGCTTGTATGGATTCCGCCAGATAGAGACCCCGGCGATGGAGAACCTCTCTACGCTGATGGGCAAATACGGCGAGGAGGGCGACAAGCTGCTCTTCAAGATACTTAACTCCGGCGATTTCCTGCGCGGCATCGATGCCGGTGTCTTGGCGGACGGAGCCACAGGCCGTCTGGCAGCGCAGCTGTGCGAGAAAGGCCTCCGCTACGACCTCACCGTGCCTTTTGCCCGCTATGTGGTGCAGCACCGCGATGAGCTACAGATGCCCTTCAAGCGTTATCAGATTCAGCCTGTGTGGCGCGCCGACCGCCCCCAGAAGGGCCGCTATCGCGAGTTCTACCAGTGTGACGCCGATGTGGTGGGCAGCGACTCGCTGCTCAGCGAGGTGGAGCTCATGCAGATTATCGACACCGTGTTCACCCGATTCGGCATCCGCGTAAGCATCCTTATCAACAATCGCAAGATTCTCACCGGTATGGCCAACCACATCGGTCAGCCCGACAAGATAGTCGAGATAACCACAGCCATCGACAAGCTCGACAAGATAGGCATTGACAATGTCCGTGCCGAACTTGCCGACAGCGGAGTCACCCCTGAGGCCATCGCCAAGCTGGAGCCCCTCTTCCAGATCAGCGGCGACAACGACAGCCAGCTCGCAGCTATTGCGGCAATGCTCGCCGACGACGAGATAGGCACCAAGGGCGTAGAGGAGGTGCGCTTCGTCCTCAACACCCTCAAATCTTTAATGGTCAATGGTCAATGTTCAATGGCCAACGAGGTAGCCCTCGACCTCACCCTCGCCCGCGGCCTCAACTACTACACCGGCTGCATCTTCGAGGTCAAGGCCCTCGACGTGGAGATAGGCTCCATTACCGGTGGCGGGCGCTATGACAACCTCACCGGCATCTTCGGCATGCCCGGACTCAGCGGCGTGGGCATTTCCTTCGGAGCTGACCGCATCTACGATGTGCTCAATCAGCTCGACCTCTATCCGCAGGATGCCATTCAGGGCGCACAGGTCCTCTTCATCAATTTCGGTCAGGCGGAGGCAGCCCGCAGCATGCAGGTGGCCACCCAACTCCGTCAGGCAGGCATCGCCGCCGAGGTCTATCCCGACAGCGCCAAGATGAAGAAGCAGATGAGCTATGCCAACACCCTCGGCGTGCCCTATGTAGTCCTCATAGGCGAGAGCGAGCTCCAGTCGGGCCTTGTCAGCCTCAAGGATATGAACACAGGACAACAGCAGCAGCTCACCGCAGAGGAGGTGATAGAGAAGCTCAAACCCTCCCATTAAAAGGGAACCATTTGGCAAAAAGACTTTTTTTCATGTGGGATTCTTCGTACTTTGTAAAAAACACTTATCTTTGCACCATATTAATTATTAATACATAAAAGCTATGAGAAAAGCCTTTACTTTATTGATGATGCTCTCGCTGTTTGCGACGGGCAAGATGAGTGCGAGTTGGGGTTATGCGACCTGCATTCTCCCTGACAAAAGCCAGCGCACCATTGAGTTTCGTTATGAAATAACTAGTACTAGTCTAAACAGGATACGTATTATTAGCGGAACCGATGATAACAAGAAAAGCTGCGTAAATTCTAACAGAAACCAAGAAGTCATCGATCAGGTTGGTCCCTACTTTGAAGGCTGTGAGATTATCTTCCCCAGCAAATACGCCAGTTGGACCATTACATCTGTCGGTGAACATGCTTTCGTAGCTTGCAAGGCCAAGATTACCCTGCCTGAGAGCGTTACGGAGATTGAGCATCGAGCCTTTGAGGATTATGGATACGATGGCTACGATTTTGCTCTGCCTTCCAAGGTGAGGTATATAGGAAAGATAGCTTTTCGTAGTTCGCAAATAAAGGGCATCTCCCTTCCCTCCAGCCTCCAGAACATTGACGATGCTGCCTTTCAATTTTCTAAGCTTGAGGAGTTGGTTCTCCCCAAGAGTACCTTCGTGGTTGGCAGTGGCATTACATACGGTTGCAACAATCTGCAGCGCCTGGAGGTGGAGAGCGGATGCACCAACTACTCCACTCCTGCCGGCAGCAACGTGATTATGGACACCAAGCAGAAGGTTGTCGTAGCAGGCTGCCCTACCTCCAAGATTCCCGCCGAGACTTATCGCATTGGGAAAAATGCTTTTGGATCTATCAAATTTGTCAATGAGACTGTTACCATTCCAGAGAGTGTCGGTGTGATTGGCGAAGACGCTTTCTATCTTTCCAAATTCAAGCGCCTTATCATAAAGGGCGAGACAGTGGAAATCGGGTGGGATGCTTTCTGTAATAGCTCTATGGAGCGCATCGACATCTACGGCGGCAATGTAACCATAGGCGAAAGTGCCTTTGAAGGCTGTACAGAACTATTCGCCGTATGGTGCTACTCCCACAAGCCTAAGCTTGATTTAAAGCTCCCCTCTTATTTGGAAGGTTATCCTGGTTACAGACATTTCTATAACATCGGCTCCGACTGGGAGTGGGGAAACAGCAAGGTCTTGCTTATTGCCAAATATCCCGAAGAATATACCGACAAAAATGATAGTGGCGAATTAGTATGGAAGAAGTGGTTTGCGACTCCTATTGGCTATACTGACAATTACGACTATATGCGAATCAGCGAAGTCCACCTCACCGACTTCGACTGGCCCGTGGCAGGGTCTCCATGCGATGTCACGGCCACCTCTCTCACGACGTATGCCACTGTAAGTGAGGTTTCGTACAGCATGTTCGGCAAGACTTACGATCCATCCAAACCTGCCGGATACAATGAACAAATCAATGTGGCATTCACTATCACGCTCGGCACAGCTCCGCATGGTCAGTGCGAGTTCACTGACGACGTCAAGCTCTATGTGGACGGCAAGGAGGCAGACTACTATGTTACTGCCAGCGGCAACACGCCAACGCAGAAGACATTTGTCTTTGCCGATTACCGTATTCCCGCTCCCCCGGGCGGAGTGCCTGTCAGGTCCGTATCCATCACCGTGCCCGAGCCGGTGGAGGGACAGCCGCTGTCCACCGAGGTT
>CADAZW010000037.1 GCA_902792555.1 uncultured Bacteroidales bacterium
TATTTTAATATAGAATTTTAATAATGACATGTTATGTGTGAAATATTACACCTGAATATTTCACCTGGCACCTGACATCACTGCAAAGCCTCAATCTGTTCGGCGTTCAGTTTGCCTGAGTCGATATAAGACTGCTTGATGGCATAGAGCCTCTGCTGCAGGTCTTCAGTCATCGAGTAATCCCACAGTTTTGCTTCTTCATTGGTTACGCGCCTGCCGCCGTTGTTGTGGCTGTTGTCAAGGCAGTAGAATTTCATATCGGGATAATGCTCTTCGATGTATTCCACCCTGCCCTGAAACTGTGGGTAGACCGCGATATACGCCTCACAAGTCACGGCACGGTTTGAATGGATCAGTCGCTCCATGCAGTTTGTATAGCCTGTCTCAGCATCGTTATATACATAAATAAGGTGGGGCTCAAATCCTCTCTCGCCACTTTGGGCAACCATCTCGTCGAAGTATGTCATATTGTTGTAAGCACCTTCGGAGATTACACCTACCTCGTCGGCTAGCGTCTTAAGTTCTGGATTGTTGTTCAGGCTCGTCGTCTTGCCGCATCCGTACATCCCCATCGTGAAAAGTATGGTCTTGTTATTAGCCTGGGCTGCCCGGTCCATTAGACGGATGAACACCACGCTGTCTATCAGCCAGCCGGCCTCCCTATAGTCGAGCACATTCAGG
This sequence comes from uncultured Bacteroidales bacterium, assembly GCA_902792555.1. Lineage (GTDB taxonomy): Bacteria > Bacteroidota > Bacteroidia > Bacteroidales > Bacteroidaceae > UBA6382. Next base: position 682 of record CADAZW010000037.1, read on the forward strand.
CGTGTATAGCCGATGCACTTCAGCATGTCCCTCGTCATGTCGGGGTCCAGCAGATTGCCGCAGTCGGCTATGTATGCGTTTACCAGCGAGTCGAGGTGATTCCTTGTCCACTCCACGGCAGCTTTGCCTTTGAGAATGACAGGCTGTGGCTTTGGTTGTGGGATTACAGGGTCGTCCTCGCTACATGATGTCAGGACTGTCGAGCAGCTTATTGTAAGGATGAGGGCTAACATCCACAGTTGGATTGTCTTCATTGCTGTAGATTTATTGATTTTTGATGCAAAGGTAGGGGATTTGTCTGTCATATGCAGGTGCTTTGTGTATAGGAAGATTCGGAACGGCGAGTGCCAGCCAGGAAAAGAGTGATTAAAAGGGATGCAGAGGCTCCTGACTTCTTTGCGCCCTTGTACCTTATATTATAATGTGGGAATAATACATTTTGTAACCAAGGTTCTTTTAAGAAAAGCACTCTCTCTCCACGGCGTTGGTAAGGTCGATAAAGTCCTGTACGCTGAGCTGCTCGGGCCTTTTGGTAAGGACGGGGAGGCTGAGGAAGGCTGAGTGGTCGGGGGCATTTGCCATTGACCATTGATCATTGACCATTGACCGTTGACCATTGACCGTTGACTGTTGATCATTACGCTGAGTGAGGGCAAAACGCTCACTGTCGAGCTGGGCTAGGAGCGGCTTGATGGAGCCTCGCATCATCTTTCGGCGCTGATTGAAGGTTGTCTTGACCACGCGGCGGAAGAGTCGTTCGTCGCATCCGAGGTCGGTGACGTTGTTGCGGGTGAAGCGTATGACGGCGCTTTTGACCTTTGGGGGTGGGTTGAAGGCGTTTTCATCAACGGTGAAGAGGTACTCAGTGTCGTACCACGCCTGGAGGATTACGCTGAGTATGCCGTAGTCGCGGTTGCCGGGACCGGAGCATAGGCGCAGGGCCACCTCGCGCTGTATCATGCCGGTGCAGCAGGGGATGAGGTCGCGATAGTCGAGCATCTTGAAGAATATCTGGCTGCTGATGTTGTAGGGATAGTTGCCGGTGAGCACGAAGGGCTTGCCGCCGAAGAGCTGGCTGAGGTCCATTCGGAGGAAGTCACCCTCAATGAGCCGTTCGCCGCGCAGCATGGGGAAATGCTCGCGGAGGTAGGCTATGCTCTCGCGGTCGAGCTCCACCACCCGGAGGTCGCGCCCCTTGATGACCAGGTGCTCGGTTAGGGCGCCGGTGCCGGGGCCTACCTCCAGCACCGGCAGGGTGGGGGCGGCGTCAACGGTGTCGGCTATGCGGCGTGCCACGCTTACGTCGGTAAGGAAATGCTGGCCCAGCGACTTTTTGGCTTTTACATCGCGTCTTCTCATGCTGTGGTTTAAATAGGTTGAAGGATTGAAGAATTTAAGGATTGAAGAATTGAGGTCTGACTTCCGTTCTTCCATTTTTTTATTCTTCAATTCTATTTCCTATGCAAAGATATGCAATTCTGACGAAAAGTCGGCTCTAGGGTCTGGCAAAAAGTGATCTGGCGCTGCTTTAATATAATAATATGGTGTTTTTTTTGGTCATTGGCGCGAAAATTCCTACTTTTGCTCGTTAAGATATAAACATTCCGAATAAATGTCAAAGAGAAATAATAGAGAGCGAAAGCCGCAGGCTTCGCGAGAAGGCTTTTTTGCCGTGGGCGAAGCCGGTGGAAAGCAGGCAAAGTCAGCGAGTTTGAAAGGGCGCAAGGGTGTGAGTCCTGCCTCCAAGGCTAAGACTGTCAAGAAGAAGGGACCCTCGTTGCTGGGAAGGCTTATGGCCTTTCTGCTCAGCCATCCGTGGATGACTATGCTGGTGGCCCTGTGGGCTTTCCTGTTCTTCTTCTATGGCGACATGCTGCGTGTGGCCCAGCAGCGCAGCTTCTTTGTCTTTGACTCTCTGGCCATGGACTACTGGCTATGCCAGTCATTGGGATGGCTCTATGTTACGGGTCGCTTCCTGCTGCTGAGCTGCGTATGGCCGCTGTGCGGTACACTGTTGATAGCCGGCATGCTCACCCTGGCTGCCCGGTTGCTGGATTATGCCCTAGGGCTTCGCGGATGGGGCAGGGCGGTGGCCTTTGTGGCTCCGTTTGCCTATATGGGATTCCTGTTCTATAAGGGTCTCAACCTCTTCTACCTGCGCGAGCCGAGCTGGATTACCAACTGGCCGCTGCTGGCCCTGGCGCTGTGCGCCGTGCTTGCCGCAGTGAGGTGGGTGATGAAGAGGACACAAGGGCGCAAGGGTAAGAGCGAGGAAGTTGCCGCCGAGCCTTCGAGGCCGCTTACCAAGGGCGTGCTGGCGGTGTTTGCCGCACTGTGGGTGGCATGTGCTGCAATGGCCATGACCTATGCGCAGAACGACAGGCTTACCTGTGCCATGGAGTGCAAGATGATGGAGCAGGACTGGGACGGCATGGTCCAGCTGGCCATGACCAGTGCCCACCCCACCCGCACCGTGGCTGCCTATCACGCCCTGGCCCTCAATCAGAACGGCCAGCTGGCCACCGAGCTGTTTAACCTGCCCTACCAATATCCTAATGCCCACCTCAGCCGTAAGAGTGGCTCCTTCGACGGTGGCTTAGACTACATTGTGATAGACTGCAATTTCTATGCCGGCCTCACCCGCAGCGCCTATCATGAGGCTATGGAGCAGAATGTGCTGGAGGGCCCCACCATCCATAGGATCAAGCGCATGACGCAGTGTGCATTGCTGGACGGCGAGAATGCCCTGGCAGAGAAATACCTGGCCATACTGAAGAAGGCACCCTTTGAGGGCGACTTCGTGGAGAAATACTCAGCCATGCTCAAAGACCCTGGCCTCATCACCCAGGACCAGGAGCTGGTGGGGGTGATAGAACTGCAGCCCGTCAACGACAACTTTGAGCAGATATACAGGGAGCCTATGTTTCTGGGCTACAACCTGGCGCTGACCGAGGCTAAGACTATGCGCGGCCTCCACAACTCGCTCTATGCTTGCCTCTACACCAAGGATATGAATGCCTTCGGCTCACGCATCAGGACTATGCTGGAGCAGGGCGTGCCGCTGCCTAAGATATATGAGGAGGCTATAGTGGTGCTGAATATCAAGAACCTTGCCGTGCTGAAGCAGATCAAACTGTCGCCCTATGTGCTGCAGGAGATGAAGGACTTTATGGGCGAGTGCTTCGCCAAGGGTGAGAAGGGCGAGAAGAAAGACCTCAAGAAGAAGGCCAAGAAATTTGAGAAGTACCGCGGTACCTATGAATACTATTACTATTTCCAGAATATTCCCGACGAGAACTACGTGGTTCCCGACGAGGGAGAGAAAGGAGGAGTCAACTGATATGAAATGTCTTAGAAATAAAGGAATAAGGAGTATGAGGAGTAAAGTCGCAGGTTTGGTGCTTGGTGCCGTGACGAGCCTGATGCTCATGGGCTGCGGCAGCTACAGTGTGCCGCAGGATGCCGTGGCCAACGGCAGGGACGTGGTGCTATACCCTGATTACACCGAGGTGACGGTGCCGTACAACATTGCTCCGCTCAACTTTATCGTCAAGGCCGAGGCCGACGAGTATGTGGTGGAGGTCAAGGCCGCAGGCAAGGTGCTGATGGTTAGCGGCGGCGGCGATGACGGCGTGGTGCAGTTTGACTCCACTCAGTGGCGCAGCGCCCTGCGCGACAATCGCGGCAAGTCCCTCGACGTGACCGTCTATGAGCTCGCCGACGGCCAGTGGACCAGCTATAAGCCCTACAAGATTTACGTGGCTGAGGACGACATCGACCCCTACCTGTCCTACCGTCTCATAGAGCCCGGTTTTGAGATGTATCGCCATATAGGACTCTACCAGCGCAACCTCACCACTTACGAGCAGAAGGTGATCTATGAGAATAACCGCGAGGAAAACCCCGAAGAGAACCACTGCGTCAACTGCCATAACTACCAGAACTACGGGGGCAAGAATATGCTTTTCCCGGCAAGGTGGAGAAACTCAATTTCAAGAACGACTCCATCCTCGGATCAGCCGTCTATCCGTCGTGGCACCCCACCAAGCACTATATTGTCTTCTCAAGCAACCGCACCGGCCAGGCTTTCCATATGCAGAACCTGGAGAAGATAGAGGTGCTCGACTATGGCAGCGACCTCATCTTCTACAATGCTGACACCCATGAGGTGAGCAACATACGCAAGACCGCCGACGCCATGGAGACCTTCCCCGCATGGGCTCCCGACGGCAAGAAGATATACTTTTGCCAGGCCGACGTGCCGGGCTTCGGCTTACTGAACGACTCTGCTAAGGTAAACTACGTGCTCCGCAACTATCGCGAGCTGCGCTACAACCTGATGAGCGTGACCTTCGACGAGCAGACCATGCAGTTTGGCGACCCCCAGGTGGAGGTGGACTGCGTGGCTATGGGCAAGAGTGCCACGGTGCCCAGGGTGAGCCCCGACGGCAAGTATCTGCTTTTTACCCTCGGCGACTACGGCCAATTCCATATCTGGCACAAGAGTTCCGACCAGTATGTCAAAAACCTGGAGACCGGCGAGGTCTATCCCCTCACCGAAGCTAACGGTCCCGACGTTGACTCCTATCACTCCTGGAGTAGCAATGGTCGCTGGCTGGCCTTCAGCTCACGCCGCGACGACGGCTCCTACACCCGGCCCTACATAGCCTACTTCGACCGTCAGGGCAAGGCGCGCAAGGCCTTCATGCTGCCGCAGGAAGACCCCGTCAAGAATCTCATGCTCCTCAAGAGCTACAATGTGCCTGAGCTCACCCGTGAGCCCGTGGGCTATACCACGGCACAGCTCAAGGAGGCCATCTATACACAGAATCCCGGCACCGATATCAAGTATCGCGAGCTCCGCACCCCTGCCCAGATAAGCGCCCAGAGCAAGCAGGCGGCTTCACCCCCGTCTGAAGCCCTTCCCTCAAAGGAGGGAGCCCCGGCGCCTGATGCTCAGACCGGTGCTTCACCAAAGGCTGACGCCCAAACCGGCGCCTCACCCAAGGCCGATGCCCAGACCGGCGCCTCACCAAAGGCAAAGTGATGCAGCATTATTTGTTTATCGACAGGCAGCTGCTGCTTACCGCTGACAATAGGGTGCCCGAGGCCGACGGTTCCCCCGACGGTGCACTGATATTCTCGCTCGACGACGGCATCAGGTGTGCCGCAGCCATCAGCAAAGGCAGCGAGGGTCTGCACCCCGTGGACCTCAGGGCCAGCTATGACCTGCTGCCCCTAACAGATTATCTCCGTGCCGGCAAGGCTGCCGAGCTGCTCTACTGGCAGGAGCACCACCGCTACTGCGGCAAGTGCGGCACAGAGCTGGAGCCGAAGACGGAGCTATGCAGATGGTGCCCCACATGCCAGACCGAGCTGTGGCCACAGCTCTCTCCCGCCGTCATAGTGCTCATACATCGCGGCGATGAGATACTGCTGGTGAGAAGCCGCACATTCAGAGGCAGCTACTACGGACTGGTGGCAGGCTTCGTGGAGTTCGGCGAGAGCCTTGAGGAATGCGTGCGCCGCGAGATAAGAGAGGAGACACAGTTGGAGGTGGATGACATACGCTATTTCGGCAGCCAGCCCTGGCCCTATCCCCAGGGGCTCATGGTAGGCTTCACCGCGCGCTACAAGAGCGGCCAGCTGCGCCTGCAGGCCGACGAGCTCGCCACCGGGGGATGGTTTAATGTCCACCATCTGCCCACCATACCCAAGCCTCTCAGCATGGCCCGCAAGCTGATAGACAACTATGTAAGAACAATAACCAATAAAACGAGTCCCCTCTAGCTCCCCTAGGGGAGAAAAGCCACCTCTAGCTCCCCCTCAAGGGGAAAACTCTGGCGCCAGACGCCCCTCCCTTGAGGGGGTGAGGGGTATAACTCTTGACTCTAAAATACTATCAATTATCAACTATAAATTATCAACCGTCTAAAGATTGAAAAATTTAAAAGTTGAAAAATGGAAGAATAATTTCAATTCTTCAGTTCTTCAATTCTTCAGTTCTAATAACTATCAATTATCAATTATCAACTATATGACACGCGCTCATTCCCTATTCGTCAGTCTGCTAATCATAGGCTGCTGCCTGACTGCCAACGCCCAGTCGTCCTCCAACCCTGACAATAATGCTCAGTGTTATACTGCAAGCCCCGTGTTCAGGGTAAAGAAGACGGTAGTGCAATCCGATGGCAGCCGGCTCACGGTAACCCGCACCGGCGTACACCATACCCTCTATTACGTTACCGACGACGACATGGTTGTCTTCCCCAATGACAAGGGCGACTACTGCTATGCCGTCTTCGACTCCGAGGGCAATGTCAGCGCCGGCAGCCTGCTTGCCCATGAGGCTGCAGACCGCACCCCCGCGGAGCGGCGCATGGCCCAGCGCAGTACTGAGCAGTTCTTCACCACTCTCAATATGCGCCACAAGGTTCGCTATGGCGTGGGCGCCCTTAGCCTGGCCAGCGTAGCCAGCAAGGGCGATGTCAAGATACCCGTCATCTTGGCTGAGTTTTCCGACGTGGCCTTTAAGCAAGGTAATGATATTGCCCGCTTCGACCGCCACCTCAATGGCGAGAACTATACCGAGGAGGGCGGCCCCGGCAGCGTGCGCGACTATTTCATGGCGCAGAGCGACGGTCAGTTTCGTCCCCGTTTCGATGTACTTGGCAAGGTTAAGGTCAGTAAGCGCCGTGCCGACTACGGCGCCAACTCTGGCGGCGATGATAAGAATGCCACCGGCTTCATAGCCGAGGCCGTTGATTCTGCCGAGGCCCACGGCATCGATTTCTCGCCATACAAGAATTCTAAGGGCGAGATAATGGTCACCGTCATCTACCCCGGCCATGGCGAGCAGGTCAGTGGCAACGCTGACGAGATATGGGCCGCCTATTACTGGAGCATCTCACATACAGGCAAACGGTCTGGCCTCAAGTTTAAGGCTGGATTCGTGATGGACGAGCTCGCCGACTATGGAGCAGGTGAGCAGTTCGACGGCATCGGTACCTTCTGCCATGAGTTCAGCCATGCCCTCGGCCTGCCCGACTTCTATAACACCAACGGCGCCTCTGGCATCTTTGGTTTGGACGCCTGGGACCTCATGGACTACGGCCAGTTCAACAACTATGGCCACACCCCCGTGGGCTATACCGCCTATGAGCGTGAGTTCTTTGGCTGGATCAAGATTGACACCCTCCGCAATGAGAAGCAGCTTGTCACCCTGCCGCCTCTCCACTCCAACTCCCCCGTACGCGCCTACCGCATCCCTAACCCCGCCGATGCCAGCGGCCACGAATACTATATGCTCGAAAACCGTGAGGAGTCTGACTGGTTTCTCCGATTATATGGCGAGGGAATGCTTATCCTCCATGTTGACTACGATTACACTGCATGGACTAACAAGGATATCAACAACAATCGCTACCACCAGCGCATGACCATCATCCCCGCCGACGGAGTGCTCACCCCCCTCTCCACCAAGTCCAGCGACTACAAGGGCGACCTCTGGCCCGGCCGCACCAACAACATGACCTTAAATAGCACCACCACCCCCTGCGACACCGCATATGTGGGCCGCTATATGGGCATCAGGATGAACAATATCCACCGCGACGGCCTCAATAACATAGTCTTCTACTATCAGTGCTCCGACCAGCTCGGCTCCATCCGCAATCTCAGTCTCGACCCGGGGGAGGAGGAGAACAGCCTCACCGCCACCTTCAAGGCCGTTGCCAATGCCGAGCACTATGTGCTCACCCTTACCCAGGGCGACCAGACGGTGCGCACCGACACCATCACCACAAATAATACAACGGCTACCTCGCTCACCTTCACCTATCCAGGATTGCAGCATGCCACCTTATATACCCTGACGGTAGTGGCGGAGGCCGACGACTGGCTCTCCTCGCCCCAGGCCGTAATCAGCGCCTCCGTGCCCGACGTCATAGCCCGCGGCGATGTCAACCGCGACCACTCTGTCAACACTGCTGACGTGGTAGCCATCTATGCCTACATCATCAGCGGACAGGAGAGTAAGATAGACCCAGAGGATGCCGACGTAGATCAGAACGGCTTCGTCAACTCCGCCGACGTGGTGGCAGTGTACAATATAATAATAAAATCATAGGAAAGCCCCCTTTAACTCCCTCTCAAGGAGAGGAAAGCCCCGACATCAGCCTAATGAAATAAGCCCCGACAAGCGTCGGGGCTTTTGCTGTAGCGAGAGTGGGCCATGATCCCACGACCTCCGGATTATGAATCCGACGCTCTAACCAACTGAGCTATCTCGCCAACGGGCAAACGCGAAGCAGTCGCGAGGCAGTCGCGTCATCGCTTTTGCGGCTGCAAAGGTAATACAACTTTTTCTTTTGGCAAAATAATCAGAAACTTTTTTGTTGAGTAGTCCAACGAAATTGCCGGGCAGACCAACGGAAAGGTATCAATAGCCATTTTAATTTCACAATTAGACAATTTACTATTTTATCATTTTACAATCTAGCAAGCTCCCCTGAACGCACCGGAGGAACAGAAATACTGCGAGGGGACTTTTCTAATTGCGCAGAAGTTTATGCTGAGCCCGTCGAGGCAAAATCTAATTGTGCAGAAGTTTATGCTGAGCCCGTCGAAGCAAAATCTAATCGCGCAGAGCCGAAATCTAATCGCGCTGAAGTCAAAACTAATCGCGCCGAAACTGACTATCTCGGCGCGATTAGTTTTTTTCTCCTCGCAATAAAATAAAATGTTCTCGCGAGATTGTCACTTGCAATCTGAGAAAACTGCTTTTTCCCGCAATTTGAAATTTTATTTTACTGATTGATAGAGTGTATGTTTTAGTTCAAATTATATATATAACTCTGTAAGGGTATTTGTCTGACCATGCGCCGCAGCGGCCGGCTGTGTGTTTATAGCCTGGCGCAGGGATATTAGAGGCGGTGCTTATTTGAGCAGTGCCAGTGCCTCACGTATGCGGCGCATGGCCTCAACGATGTTCTGGTCGCTGGTGGCGTAGCTCATGCGTATGCAGTCGGGGTCGCCGAAGGCCTGTCCTCCCACCGTGGCCACGTGGGCTACGTTGAGGAGGTACATGGCGAGATCCATGTTGTTAGAAATCTGATATTTGACATCGGAGATTTCTGCGCTCTTGCCGTAGTAGCTGCTGACCTTTGGGAAGACGTAGAATGCTCCGTCGGGCTCGCTGACCTCGAATCCGGGGGTCTCGCGGCAGAGCTGGACGATGAGCTTCTTGCGGCGCTCGAAGGCTAGGCGCATGTCCTCAACACACTGCTGTGAGCCGCTGAAGGCTGCGGCCGCTGCTATCTGGCTGACGGAGCAGGGACCTGAGGTGTACTGGCCCTGCAGCTTGTTGCAGGCCTTGACGATCCACTCGGGGGCGGCGATGAAGCCGATGCGCCAGCCGGTCATGGCGTAGGCCTTGCTGACGCCGTTGATGACAACGGTGCGGTCCTGCATGCCGGGCACCTGGGCGATGCTGGCGTGGCGGCCTACATAGTTGATGTGCTCGTATATCTCATCGGAGATGATGATGATGTTGTCGTGCCTGAGGAAGACCTGGGCCAGTGCCTCGAGCTCTGCCTTGCTATAGACGGCTCCTGTGGGGTTGGAGGGGGAGCAGAGGATGAAGGCGCGGGTGCGGGGGGTGATGGCGGCTTCGAGCTGGGCGGGGGTAATCTTGAAGTTCTGGTCGATGCCTGCGGGCACGATGACGGGCTGGCCGTCGGCGAGCTTGACCATCTGTGTGTAGCTCACCCAGTAGGGGGCGGGTATGATGACTTCATCGCCCTCGCCGACGAGGGCCATGATGACGTTGCACACGCTCTGCTTGGCTCCGTTGGAGCAAAGGATCTGTGCCTGGGTGTAGGTGAGGCCGTTTTCGCGCTGGAGCTTATCGACGATGGCCTGGCGCAGCACGGGGTAGCCGGGCACGGGCGAATAGCGGGAGTAGTTGTCGTCGATGGCCTGATGGGCGGCCTGCTTGATGGCGTCAGGGGTGTTGAAGTCGGGTTCGCCGACGGAGAGGTTGATTACGTCGATGCCTTGGGCTTTGAGCTCGGCACTCTTTTGAGACATTGCCAGGGTGGCGGATGGCTCGAGACGGTTGAGTCTTGCGGAGAGAGTCATGGGGATATTGTGGGTTATCGGTTATTGTGGCTTACAGGTGTAGCTCATGGCCCATGCGGTGGGCCTTGGTGCAGAGGTATGACTGATTGTACTGATTGGGGGCTATCTCGATGGGCACGTTCTCGACTATCTCGAGGCCGAAGCCGTCGAGGCCGGCGCGCTTGGTGGGATTGTTGGTGATGAGGCGCATCTTCTTGACGCCTATCTCGCGGAGTATCTGGGCGCCTACGCCATAGTCGCGCTCGTCGGCGGCATAGCCGAGGTGGATGTTGGCATCGACGGTGTCGAGGCCCTGCTCCTGTAGCTTATATGCTGCAATCTTGGCCATGAGGCCTATGCCGCGGCCTTCCTGGTTGAGATAGAGTACTACGCCCTTGCCCTCGCGGTCGATCATCTGCATGGCGCGGTGGAGCTGCTCGCCGCAGTCGCAGCGCTTGCTGCCGAAGATGTCGCCGGTCATGCAGGAGGAGTGGACTCTCACGAGGATGGGCTCGTCGTCGGCCCACTCACCTTTGATGAGGGCGATGTGCTCGAGACCATTGCTCTTCTGGCGGAAGGGGATGAGGTGGAAGTGGCCGTAGGCGGTTGGTAGGTCAACGCGCTCGCCCTTCTCAACGATAGTCTCGTCCTTGAGGCGATAGGCTATGAGGTCGCGGATGGAGATGATCTTGAGTCCGTGGCGGCGTGCCACCTCGACGAGCTGTGGCATGCGTGCCATGGTGCCGTCTTCATTCATTATCTCGATGAGTGCGGCTGCGGGCTGCAGTCCTGCGAGTCGGGCGAGGTCGATGGCAGCCTCGGTGTGGCCTGCGCGGCGCAGCACTCCCTTGGTCTGGGCGTAGAGAGGGTTGATATGGCCTGGTCGGCCGAATGTCTCGGGCACGGATGCGGGGTCGGCGAGGGCGCGGATGGTGGCGGCTCGGTCGGCGGCGCTGACTCCGGTGGTGCATCCCTCAAGCTTATCGACGGTCACGGTGAAGGGGGTGCCGAGCATGGAGGTGTTGTCTTCCACCTGATGGGGCAGACGGAGCTCGCGGCATCGCTCGATTGTGATGGGGGCGCAGAGCACTCCTCGGCCGTTGTGGAGCATGAAGTTGACTTTCTCGGGGGTGATGAGCTCGGCGGCGGTGATGAAGTCGCCCTCGTTCTCGCGGTCCTCGTCGTCAACGACTATGACGAACTTGCCCTGACGGAAATCGTCGATGGCTTCCTCTATGGTGCTGAGTACTGATTTGGTGTCGGTCATATGTATTGGTGATTGCTTTTTTACCTATCTGAAGGTTTGGTTGAAGATTCTCTTTATGCGCTGGCCGCGGGTCTCGCCGGGCAGATACTTGAACCTGGCGGCGAAGGTGGTGACGCGCTGCTTGAGGTTGTCGAAGTTGAATTCGATGGAGTCGCGGTTGGCCTTATAGGTGAGGAAGATGCCCAGGGGCGCCATTACTACGGTGCTTATCCACATGCCGTAGGTGATGTCCCACGAACCGTCGCGCGCCATCTTCATGCCTGAGATGCCTATGATATAGTAGATGATGAATATCAGCACTGAGACGATGGTGGAGATGCCGAGGCCGCCCTTGCGAATGATGGCTCCCAGCGGGGCGCCGATGAAGAAGAAGAAGAGGCATGCGAGGGCGTTGGTGAATTTCTCGTGCCACTTGATATGATGCTTGCGCACCATGCGGTAGCCGTCCTGACTGACGGGTGTGCGCCACTCCATCTCGGTGAGAATGTTGTCGACGGTGTTGCTGGCTCCGTGGAGCATGGCGAGGCGGCTAAGGCCTGTGGCTGCCATGATGGTGTCGATGTTGACGCTGGCAGCCATCTGCCGGGCGCGGGCGGAGTCCTGACGGCTGAGGTAGCCGCTCTGCATATAGCGCGCAGTCATCTCGGAGTAGTTGACGCGCCCCAGGCTGTCGTAGGTGGCGGCCATGGAGTCGGCGTCGGCACGGAGCTGCGCCAGCGATTTGGTCTCGGCCATGGCGTTGAGGTCGTCGGCGGCCATGAGGTCAAAGTTGGAGTTGTAGTCAATCAGCAGCGTCTTGTATTGGAATGTCTCGCGGTCGTAGGGCACCTGGGTCTGATTGAGCAGGCCGGAGGCGTTGGCCTGGAGGTTTTCAAACTGCTCGCCGTTGAAGACGGTGAGCTTGAGGTTCTGCTTGTCGGCGGTCACCTCTATCTTGGCGGAGTCGGCCACGACTATCTGGGCATTGTCGATGCCCTGATCCATCTTGTAGATGATGACATTGTATAGCATGCCGGTCTCGGCGGTCTTGCGCTCGACATAGAGGTTAACATTTGGAATGCCGTTGTAGAAGACTCCCTCTGGAATCTCGAGTGCGGGGGAGGTGTCCTTCATTGAGATGAGGAGTCGGGCCAGTTGCATCTGGGCTTTGGGACTGATATTGTTCTGAAAATAGAAGGATACGCACATGAGCAGGGCGCAGCTGATCATGACGCTTCGCATGATCCTGACCAGGGGCACGCCAGCGGCCTTGAAGGCGGTGAGCTCCAGCTGCTCGCCCATGTTGCCGAAGGAGATGAGCGAGGTGAGCAGCACGGCCATGGGCAATGCCATGGGCACCAGTGAGAGAGCCATATACCAGAAGAACTGGGCCAGCACATCGATGCCCAGGCCCTTGCCAACGAGATCATTGACGTGCTTCCACACAAACTGCATCATAAACACAAACAGGCAGATGCAGAAACAGCCCAAGAAAAGCAGGAAGAATTTCTTGAGCACAAAGGTGTCTATCTTTTTTATGCCTAGCATTCAGACTGCAAAGGTAGTAAATATATTTGAAATTTGAAATTGAAATTTGAAATTTAGCCAGGTGCGAGGGTGGGTCTCGGTTAATGGCTATTGTTTATGGCTTTGCTCCTCGCCGTAGCCGAAGAGGGCGAAGTCGCCGAGGGCGGGATCGGATGGGAAGATACGGCGGAAATAGTCGGTTATCTCACGGGCTGTCTTGATGTCGGCAGTGCGGCGTGAAGTGATGCCCATCGAGAGGGCAGTGTGATAGACATGAGTGTCGAGAGGTATGACGAGGTCGGCGGGCGAGAGCCTGCGCCAGATGCCGAGGTCCACTATGCCGTCGCGCCTCACCATCCAGCGGAGGAAGAACCACAGGCGCTTGCAGGGCGAGCCCAGGGCTGCATTGGCTATGCCGCTGATGCCGCTGAACAGTTTGCTGAGAGCATGGGCAGGATCGAGGCCGCGGGCGGTGAGCAACACTACGGCATCCTCGAGGTCGGGGTGGTTGGCATAGATTCCGTGGAGGCGCTCCATGAGGCTGAAAAAGTCGGAGTAACGGCAGGTGCGGTAGAAGCATTGGGGGCTGTCCTTGTATTTGCGCCACTGGGTGCTCATGAGATAGTCGTAAGGGTGAGAGCAGAATATCTCGGTGTCGATAAGCGAGGCGGTCTTTATTATCTGCCTGCGGTTGCCCCAGCTGATCCACGCGGTGACGAAGGCAGAGACCTCTATGTCGCGCTTGTCGGTATAGCGGCGGGGAAACTGCACGGGGTCGGCAGCGATGAAGGTGGGTGAGTTATAATGACGGGCAAGCTGGGCGAGCTTCTGTGACAGTTCGGAATGCATGGTATGTGACTTGTTTTACCGCAAATTTAGCGGTTTCTGGCGTCTCTTTAGCAACAATTAAATGAGAAATTTGGCAATTACCGACAAAAATCCTATTTTTGCATAATTAACGACTCATTATTGCCCTTATGAAAAGATATTTTGCCTTTTTTGTTGCGCTTGCAATGCTTGCCGTGATGACTTGCGCTGCGCAGAATGCTAAGCCGTTCGTGATTCCTGAGCTAAAGGAGTGGAAGGGCGGCACAGGTAATTTCGTCGTCTCCCCGCTGGTGCGTCTGGTCAATCAGGCGGGTAGGGATGGTGGTGTTGTGCAGCAACTGGCAGACGACTGGCGCTTCCTTTTCGGTCAGCGGTTGAATATTGCAAAGGCGGGCGAGCAGCCTCGCATCGGCGACATAGTGCTGAAGCTGACCCCTAAGAAGGGCGCCAATCCCGAGAGCTACAATATAAGGATTGGCGACATGGTGGAGGTGAGCGCGCCCACCAAGCGTGGCCTATACTGGGCTACCCGCACGCTGCTGCAGATGGGCGAGGCCACCGATGGAATATCGTTGCCGAAGGGTGTCGTCAACGACAGTCCCGACTTCGGAGTGCGTGGCATGATGATTGACTGTGGCCGCAAATTCATACCCATGGAGTATCTGCAGAGCCTTGTGCGCATCATGAGCTACTATAAGATGAACACCCTGCAGGTGCACCTCAACGATAACGGATTTCCCAAATTCTTCGACAACGACTGGCAGAAGACCTACTCCGCCTTCAGACTGGAGTGTGATACCTATCCTGGCCTGACGGCTCGTGACGGCTACTACACTAAATGGCAGTTTACCAGCCTGCAGCTGATGGCTGCCGACTGCGGGGTGGAGATAATACCCGAGATAGACGCACCCGCCCACTGCCTTGCATTTACCAAGTATATGCCTGAGCTGGGCAGCGAGCGTTTCGGCATGGATCACCTGGATATCACCAATCCAAAGACTACAGAGTTTCTTGACGGTCTGTGGCGTGAATACCTTGAGGGCGACGAGCCTGTGTTTGTTGGCAAGCGGGTGCATATCGGCACCGATGAGTATAATAATTCCGATCCTGTAGTGGTGGAGAAATTCCGCGCCTTGGCCGACCACCTTATTAAATATGTGGAGGGCTACGGCAAGAAGGCCTGCATGTGGGGCTCGCTCACCCATGCCAAAGGCAAGACGCCCGTGAAGTCGAAGGACGTAACGATGTCGCTATGGTACAACGGATTTGCCAAACCCGACTCGATGCTCAGCCTGGGATACAAGGGTATCAGCATACCTGATGGGCTGGTGTACATAGTGCCTCACGCCGGCTACTACTACGATTACCTCAACACAGAGTACCTATACAACAGCTGGACTCCTAATCAGGTGGGCGACAAGACTTTCGACTACTCTGACAAGCGCATAGAGGGCGGTATGTTTGCTGTGTGGAATGATATCTGTGGTAATGGCATCAGTGTGAAGGACATACACCATCGCGTATATCCCGCCTTGCAGACTCTGAGCCAGAAGTTGTGGACTGGGCGCAGCACCACCGTGCCGTTTGCCGAGTTTGACAGCTTGCGTCACAGGCTCAGCGAGTCGCCATGGGACAATGAGCTGGGCACCTTGCGCAAGCCCTGCTACACCCTCGACACCGTCAGGGCCAACCTAAGCGAGATTCCCGGGTTTGATATCGTGGAGGCCGGCTATCCCTATCGCGTAAGCTTCCATCTTAAGGCTGCCGAGGAGGAGCGCGGTACTATGCTGTTCTATTCGCCCAACGCCTCCTTCTATCTGGCCGACCCCGTAAGCGGACGACTGGGCTATGACCGCGATGGCTATCTCTACACCTTCGACTTCGCCCCCTATTTCGGCGAGGAGGTGGACATAGCTATTGAGGGCGACCATCGCGAGACTCGCCTTTATGTGAACGGTAAACTGAAAGAGCGCAAGAACGGTCGCACCTTCTGGACCGACGGTAAGAACAAGAGTACCACGGTGGAGACCCTGGTATTCCCACTCCAGTTTACCGGCAACTTCCGTTCTATCGTCACCAATCTGGAGGTGAAGAAGAATTGAAGTATTTAAGAACTGAAGGATTAAATCATAACTTTCTAACTTTTTAACTCTCTAATAATAATGACTTCCGTTTGTCCCGAATGTGCATGCCCATATGACGGCAACCTGCTTTGCTGTCCTGAGTGCGGATGCCCCAATGAGCGCGTGGATGACCAAAAGAAGGCTGCTCTGCGCCGCCAGGCCATAGAGGAACTGACAGAGCTCAGCCAAACCAAGGAGCAATTGGCCGAAATAGAGACCGATGCAGCCATGGCAAAGGATAACCACGATACAGCCCGCAGCCTGCTGCGATCACTCAAGCGCGTGTTTACCCGATGCGACAACTTTAGAGGACGCTCGCGCCGTTCGGAGTTTTGGACTTTTATTGCATTCAATGTGGTGGTGAGTGTGATACTGTATATCATGCTCTTCTCCAGCATAGGTCGCGACTATATTACAATCTCCGAGGCCAACTCCGATGAAGAGTACTGGCACCGCCTTATCAACTCCTGTCTCAGTAATCACCTCTTTATCACTTTGCTCATTATGGGCTATTTGCTGCTCATATCGTTACCGCTGCTCAGTGTGACGGTACGCCGGTTGCACGACACCAACCGCTCCGGCCTCTGGGTGCTGTTGGGTATAGTGCCTTTCTTTATTGCCGAGCCCCTCGGCATCAGCCCCTACATCGGACTGCTGTTCCTAGCCATCATGCTGCTGCTGGACAGTGCTCCGTCAAATAAGTACGGCAAACTGCTGAGGGTTAAGGAGAGTTAGGAGTTATGAGTTAGGAATTAGGAGTTCTACAACTTTTCAATCTTTCAATTTTTTTTAATGGAGACTATCGGCCAGTGGGTAACTACTATGCTTGAGACTATGTATGGCTGGGTGTGGAGCCCGGCACTTGTGGTACTATGCCTGGTGGCCGGTCTGTATTTCTCGTTCCGTACACGCTTTGTGCAGGTGCGCTTCTTCCGTGAGATGGCGCGGTTGCTCTTCAAGGGCGACAAGTCGGCAGGCAAAGACCGTGATGCCAAGGTGGGTATATCGTCGTTTCAGGCTTTTGCCATGGCTCTGTCAGGCCGTGTGGGTACGGGCAACATCGTAGGTGTGGCTACGGCCATCGGCTTTGGCGGCCCTGGAGCCATTGTGTGGATGTGGGTGATAGCCTTCTTTGGTGCCGGCAGTGCCTTTGTGGAGGCTACATTGGCTCAGATATACAAGGAGAATCATAACGGTCAGTTTCGCGGTGGTCCCGCCTATTACATTGAGCATGGTCTGAAGAGTCCGTGGCTTGGCTGTGCATTTGCCGTACTGGCAGCACTGGCTTGTGGCGTGTTCCTGCCCCCCGTGCAGTGTAACGGTATTGCCCTTTCGTGCTCTCGCTCGTTTGGCGTGGAGGTGTGGGTGATGGGCCTTGTGGTGGCCACTCTTATCGCGCTGGTCATCATCGGCGGCGTTAAGCGCATTGCCAGTGTGGCACAGGTGGTGGCTCCCGTGATGGCTGTGATATATATCGTGCTGTCGCTGGTGGTGCTGGCAGTGCATTGGCAGATAGTGCCCGATATGTTCATGCAGATGCTGCGCGGTGCCGTGGGTGTGAATGAGGTGGGCGGTGCCTTGTTGGGCACTACTATCGCGTGGGGCGTGAAGCGCGGTATCTATAGCAACGAGGCTGGTCAGGGAACAGGGCCTATAGCAGCAGCTGCCGCCAAGGTGAGCCACCCTGTGAAGCAGGGACTGGTGCAGGCTTTCTCGGTATATATTGATACACTGTTCGTCTGCACTGCTACGGCATTGATGATTCTGGCCTGCAAGACGTACAACATTGTTGATACTGTACAGCAGACTCCGCAGGGCGCGGTGGTGACGTATCTGCAGCAGAATCCCGGTGCGCCTGATGGAGAACCGGGCGTGTTCTATACCTCGGAGGCACTCGGCACCTTGATGGGCAATGGAGTGGGCGACATGGTAGTGTCGATTGCGCTGTTCTTTTTCGCTTTCACAACTATAATGGCGTACTATTACTATGCCGAGACAAATATCGTGTATCTGTTCAATCGCTACCGCCGACGGGTGTATAAGAAACATCCGGAGCGACTGGACGAGCTGGAGCGCCAGGATATGGTTCTCGACGGCACTACGGGTGAGGCGATAGTGGTGTGGACACTGCGCGTGTGCACCATATGCACAGTCTTTGTCGGCTCACTGGTGGGCAGCGGCATAGTGTGGACAGTGGGAGACATTGGCGTGGGTGTCATGGCATGGATAAATATCGTGAGCATCCTGCTACTTGCCCCGAAGGCTATGCGCACACTCCGCGACTATGAGAGACAACGCAAGCAAGGTAAGGAGCCGACCTTCGACCCGGAGGCGCTGAATATTAAGAATGTGGAGTACTGGAGAAAATAACTGTTAACCAACAATCAATAACCGTTAAACATTAAAAAACTAAACACTATGAAGAAATTCATTATTGCCGCATGTGTCGGCCTCCTCTTCGCTGCATGTGGCAGTAAGCAGGAAACACAGAGTGTAGAAGAAAAGGCTCAAGCTTACGCTGAGCAGTTGGAGCAGGCCGTGCAGGCAGGTGACACCGCCACTGCAAAGAATCTTGCTCAGGAGATTAAGGCATGGCACGACGGCCTCACTGCCGAAGACCAGCTGAAGGTGCTGACTGTTACCGACATCGATGAGGTTATTGCCAAGGCTGAGAAAGACCTCAATGTAAGCCTCGTAGATGCAGTGAAGGAAGCTGCCGAGCAAGTTGCCACCGAGGCACAGGAAGCAGCAGAAGGCGTGGCTGACCAAGCTAAGGAAGCAGGTAAGACTGCTCTTGATGCTACCAAGGAGGCTGGCAAGAACGTTGTCAACAGTGCCAACGAGGCTGCCAAGTCTGCCATCAATGATGCTGCCAAGAAAGGCGCCGATGCTATCAACGATGCTGCCAAGAAGGGCTCCGACGCTATCAAGGAAGCCGTAGATAAGGGCACAAAGCAGATGGGTCTCTAAGACTACACCTTATTTATATATAAATAGAGCCAGAGGTTAGTTCCTCCGGCTCTATTTTTATTCTACGCTTGATTATTAGTCTTTCGTAATCTCATCTATCTGGTCGATGATGGCCTGTGCCTGACGCTGCTGGCGTGTGTAGACATAGGCTCCTATGGCAAGTCCTATGATGAGACCGATGGCTCCGCCGTAGAGAGCTCCTTCGAGGTTGGCCCTGGTTATGAGACTGTCGGTTGTAAACATGAGATATGCCATTGTTGCAATCCAAACAATGCTGAAAGGTATGCTGAACCATAGCCAGCGGGCATTCATCTTCTTCATTCTTGCCACGCGGCGACTGGTGTCAAGCATTTGTTCCCTTGAGAGGTCGCCGTTGTTGATGCCGTTCATATAGTAGAAATCATAAAATGCGGCGAAGGCAAAGTACAGTAGGCTGACGATGCAGAACCATGCAGGCAGATTCAGCATCCAGTAGAGTATGGCGGGCACATAGAGCATGGCAAACAGGATGAGTATGAGTTTGGTCCACTTCTGGCGCTTTACCTTGCCCAGCTTGGTGTTGAGGGAGTCGCGTATCAGACGGTCGTTGATTATCTCTTGCTGCTCCAGCTTGCTCTTGAGGGTGGCCATTTGCTGGCGCATGTTCTCTAATTCAAAATCATTGGTGTTCATAATGGGAGTGTGTTTAGTCGTTGGACATGTTTTTCAGTTGCTCTCTGATTCTGAACAGACGGACGCTGACGTTTTTGGCAGTGATGCCGACTATCTGCCCGATTTCGTCATAGTTGAGGTCTTCCAGCCATAGCAGCACTATGGCGCGGTCGAAGGGTTGCAGCTTGGAGATGCGCTTGTGGAGCATGTCCACCTGCCGCGTATCTTCATCGCGGTCTTCAAAGAGGTTGATGTCCATGGCCAGCGGAACGGTGGACGAGCGGCGCCTTTTCCTGTCAAGCGAGATGCAGGTGTTGAGTGCCACGCGGTAGATCCACGTCTTGATGTTGCTGCGATGCTCGAAGCCCTCAAAGCCTTTCCAGAGGTTGATCAGTACTTCTTGGAAAAGGTCGTTGACCTCATCGGTGTCGTTGGAGAACATATAGCACACTGTGTAGATGGTGCTCTTGTGTTCTGTTACTGTTTGCGCAAACAGTCTTTCTTCTGTGTTCATTGTCTTGTCTGTTTTTAGAATCTTTGCCCATTAGACGCAGCAAGGGTATGAAAAACTACAAGAAAAAAGAAAAAAATATTTGATTCTCAAAAAAGAAACGGACTTGGCTCAATCGTCAATGCCGTTTTCCTGTCTTCTGAACAGGCTGAAGTTTACGCTGCCATAGGCGCGATGCTCCACAAAATTGGGGGTGGAGGAGAAGTCGTTGTCCTTACCGTGCTCCAGCACAAAGAGACCGCCGGGAGCCATCACTCCGGAGCCTAGCACCAGGGTAGGCAGCTCAGCTAGCTGGGGCAGAGCGTACGGCGGGTCGGCAAAGACTAGGTCAAACTGCTCCCGGCAGCGTGGAATGAATTTCAATACGTCGGCCTTTACTGTGCTGCCGGCGGGGTCGCCGAGAGTGGCAAGCATCTTGCGAATGAAGGAGAAGTGCTGGTAGTCTTTCTCCACGCATATCACTCTGCTGGCGCCGCGCGAAAGCAGCTCCAGGGTGATACTGCCCGTGCCGCCAAAGAGGTCGAGGGCACGCAGTCCATCAAAGTCAATGTAGGCGCGCAGCACGTTAAACAGGTTTTCCTTGGCAAAGTCGGTGGTAGGCCTTGCCTTGAAGGTCTGCGGCACGCTGAAATGCCGTCCTTTGTATTTTCCTGTTATTGCGCGCATAATATAAATTCAAGACTTTCTCTACTCATGCTCTATGGGGAGCACCCTGGCGTCAGAGGTCCCTCACATAGAGAGGGTGGGCGATGGGTAGGCTTCTGCTCTACATCTCGTAAGCCTTGAGCAAGTGGACCTTAAGGTCATATGGAAATTCCTCAATCTTTGCAATAGGGTGATGGCTGAGCTCCTCATTGTCATCCATGAAGAAGGCATTGAGGTTTATCTTGTCCAGATTTTGAGCTAGCGAGGCTGCCTCGGGGCCGAATCCGCTCACATATACCCGCTCGCCGTCGGCATTGAGATTAAAACGCTGTGCTATGCCGGCAATGAAGTAGAGGCTGTCGGCGGGATTGTGGATATCATAGGTGTTGGCAAACTGCAGCTTACCCTGCTCTACTACTACCAGTGTCAGCCTGCCTTCGCAGAGATAGCCGTAGAGTCGTGGTAGGGTGGACGAGAAGGGGTAGCGAGCCACATACTGGCGCATCAGTGCAGTGAGGTTGCTGTGAAACTTGGCTGAAGGGAAATAATCGCTAAACGTGTTGCTGGCGTCGCGGTCCATGGAGAAAAGCAGCAGAGCGTTGAGATAGGGCAGGGTGTCGTAGTACACCTTGCTGCGCGCTTTGAGGGAGGGATAGTTATAGTAGTAGAAGTCCGCTGCATCATCTTCGTCAAATTCCTTCAGCGGCACCAGCAGTGTTGGCTCATCAGTAAAGATGTCCACAAAGTTATAGTCATGCTGCGCTATCTCGGTGGACTTGATGGCCTGGTGCACGTTGGCATTGAGTGATATGTCGGGGTTGTTAGGGCATACGGAGTAGTCGGGCAGCATATTGCGCAGCCTGTCGTAGGTGGCAAAGATGATGCGGTTGCGGCTTACCCTTATCGTCAGTGAGTCCATAATTATCCTATTTGACTGCAAAGGTATAAATTTATTAGGAATTATAAATTAGGAATTAGGAATTTTTACCAACTCCTAACTCCTAATTCCTAACTCCTAACTCATAATTCCTAACTCCTAACTCCTATGGCGGTTACCGTCCCGGTCTGCCAAATCCGCCGGGGCCATCACCGCCGGGTCCGCCCCATCCGCCGCGGCGCTCTCTACCCGGTCGGTCGCCGCCCTGACGCGGTCCCATCGAGTCGTGGTCGCTGCCTGGCTTGATGCGCCCGTCCTGTCCGCCCAGAATATGGAGTCGGCAGATGAAATGGAGCATCACGTAGCTGTTGATGCTGTTGTTCCATGAGTCGCGGCGCGACATGGCGTTGATGCTACGGCTTATGTTGCTCTGGCGGTGCAGTATATCGTAGAATTGCAGTGATATGGTGGCAGCCTTGTTCTTATAAAAGGCCTGAGAAATTTGGGCGTTCCATATCAATTCGTTGGTATTCATCGAGGCATCGTTGTATCCGCGTCTGGAGTTCATCGACAGATTGGTGGATACGGAGAATCCGAAGTTAGTGGAATACTGCACATTGCCGCCGTAGGCAAAGCGGTAGGTGTTGAGGTCGGTCTGCGACTGCATGGTGCTACGCGAAATATTGTAGGTGATGCTTCCGTTGAGTCCCAGCTCAAACAGGCCTGTGCGGAAGGAGCCCCTCAGTCTTTCCGTGATGTCTGATGTGCGCATAGTGTTCTTCTGGCTGTTGCTGTTGCCCACGCTCATAAAGTTTACGCTGTTGGTGTAGCGATAGTTGGTCATGGTGAAGAAACTGAAGGGGCTCTCATCGCTGAAGGAGGTGTTAAACATTCCAAACACTCCGGCGTTCCAGTTGCCGTTGATATTCTCAGGTCTTGTGGTACGTACGCCCGTCTGTTCATCGTAGCTAACTGCCGTCGATATGCTGTTCTCGGTGTTGGTGTAGTCGGCAGACAGTCTCAGTGCGCTCTGCGATGAGCGCCAGTAGTTGGAGTATTCGGCCCGCATGTTGTTGGTCCACGAGGGCTTCAGCCCGGGGTTACCCTTGGTGATGTTTAGCGGGTCGGAGGTGTCGGTGATGTCCAGCAGGTTGGTCATGCTAGGCTGGCTGGAGTTGCCTCGGTAGTTTATTTCCAGTCGGCTGTCCTTCGAAATGTTGTAGCGGAATCGCATGTTGGGCGATACCTTAAACACGTTGCGCACCACGGTGGTGTCAAGCAGATTCTTCTTGTAGTCAAGTTTGGTGCGCTGCGGCTCAAAGCGCACTCCGGCATTCATGTTAATGGTCTTGTTGGTGAAGCGCAGTCCGATGTTGAATCCGTGGATATCGTCATGGTAGGTGGCATAGCGCGAATTCTCGATGCTCTTGGCCAGCAGCAGTGAGTCCTCCGACGGCAGGTAGCCCAGGGGGTGGAGTGGGGTGATGTTGCCATGCCCGTATCCGTTCAGCGAGTCCAGCTGGTAGAGTGTGCGGTCCTGATCCTGGAATTTGTGCTGGTATTCGTAGCTTGTCTGCAGGAAGAGGTTTTTGACCAGAGGCTCCGTGTAGCTCAGCCTTAGCGAATAGTCCCAATTGGTGGAGGGCGACACAGAGTGCTGGTTGTTAACCCTGGCGCGGGTGTCTTGGTAATAGTAGATGTCGCTCAGGCTGTAGCTGTAGCTGTGGCTCGATGAGTAGTTGCCGCTGGCCCTGAGCGAGATGTTGCGTCCTGCCTTGTAGAATCGGCGCATGATGTTCATCTCGCCGCCCACGCTGGTGCTGTTGCTGTTAGACATCGACGAGCGGTTGTTGCGGTTGACGGCTATTGCGGCAATCTCAGCTGGAATGTCCAGAGCATCGGTCATTGAGCGGAACACTGAGTCCAGCGGCGAGGCGGCTACCTCGTAAGGGTCGCTGTTGAAGGTTGCCGAACGGCTATTGGAGTGGTTGTCGCTTTTCGAGTAACTGAAGGTGGGCCTGAATCTCAGCGTTGTCAGACTGTCGGGGTTCCATCTCAGGTTGAGGTTGGCGCTGAAGCTGCGGCTTTGACCTATGCTTTTGCTCTGGCTGTTGTCGAAAGAGCTGTGCCCTGAGGCTAGGAAGTTCTCCGAGTTCGACCTCGACTGATTGTCGGTGCCTGTGTAGGAGTATCTCGCACCGCCGCCTATCTCAAAGAATCCCGCATCGCGCTCGCGAAGCCCGTTGTTCCAGAATCCGTCGGCGCCGAAGCTCTTGGTGGCGGTCAGACCGCTACCTCCTCGGCGGAAGCCCGGGCCACCGCCGCCAAATCCGCGGTTGCCCACATTATTGAGGTTACCATAGAAGGATATGCGGCTGTTGTCTGTCTTGCCTAGGGCAAAGAATTGGTCGGCATAGCGGTGCTTGGTGCCTACGCTAAGGTCTATGTTGGTAAACCACGCCCTCTTGAGTTTCTGCTTCAGGCGCAGGTCGATTACCGTCTCCTCGTTGCCGTCGTCAATGCCGGTCATCTCGGTGTAGTCGCTTTTCTTGTCGTATGCCTGTATACTGGCTACGATATCGGCGGGCAGATTTTTCATCGCCACATTCTGGTCGTTCTTAAAGAAGTCCTTGCCGTCCACCCTGATTTGCTTCACCTTCTTACCGTTGATGGTTATGCTGCCGTCGTCGTCCACCACAGCGCCAGGCAGTTTCTCCACCAGGCTCTCCAGGTAGGAGCCCTCCGGCACCCTGTAGGCAGCGGCGTTATACACGAAAGTGTCGCCTTTCACCTCCACCTTGGAAGCCTTGGCGGTAACGGTGGCTCCTTGCAGGGCCACGGCGTCCTGCTCCAATAGTATGGTGCCCAGCGC
>CADAZW010000038.1 GCA_902792555.1 uncultured Bacteroidales bacterium
ATTCTTCATCTCCATCACCAACCCCGACAACAAGGCCTTCAAGGAGAAGGAGGGTGCCGTCGTTACCGTTTACTTCGACGGCAGCGAGCTGGCTGACGGCGACTACGTAGTGAAGATGACCTCTTCACTGGCCGTAGGCACCGACGCCAAGTCCTACAAGGCAGCCGACATGGACGCCAAGTTCAGCATCAAGGACGGTAAGGTGACCGCCGTAGCAGCCCTCACCGCTGAGGCCGTTGCCGCCGGCAAGGCTGTCTACACCGTTGACGGCAAGAAGGTAGCTGCTCCTGCAAAGGGCCAGATCTACGTTGTTGACGGTAAGGCTGTGAAGTTCTAAGAGATCCCCTCTTATCCCCCTAAAGGGGGAGGATGGGACACTCCCATACGATTTCGGGAGGCGCAAGCAATTGCGCCTCCCGATTTTTTGCTATAATTCTCTGTTCTCTATTATCTGTTATCTGTTCTCTGTTATCTGTTCTCTGTTCTCTAGTGTAATTAATTACAGCAACAATATAGATGTTGGCATAGATAACATTACCTGCGAAATGGTCATACGCGCCTGTTACTGTTAAGTTTGTATCATACGCCCCCGTCGCTTCGCGACACCCCCTCTATCTTAGAGGGGGAGCCGTCTCCTTGCCTTCAAATGCAGAACGGCTTGCAAGTTCCCCCTCTAAGATAGAGGGGGTGGCAGCTTGCTGCCGGGGGCGTATGAAAGTAACTATGACCGACGGGAGCGTATGAAATAACAGTTATTGCCAGATTAATGCCAACTGCTATATCATTGCAATAATTTTTTTACTATCTTTGCACCATGATAAATGTATGCGCGCAATGACTATAGAGCAACTTTACGAGATCTATCAGCAGCACCCAGTGGTAACCACTGACAGCCGCAACTGCCCCGAGGGCTCCATATTCTTCGCCCTGAAGGGCGACAACTTCAATGGCAATCGCTTCGCTGCCGCTGCACTTGAGCAAGGCTGCGCCTACGCAGTGGTGGATGAGGAGAGTGAGGAGTTAGGAGTTAGGAGTGAGGAGTTAGGAGTGAGGAGTGAGGAATTAGGAGAGAGGATTATCCTCGTTGACGATGTGCTGACCACGCTGCAGCAGCTGGCGCACTTCCACCGCCTGCACTTCCGCGGTCCTGTGCTCCAGATTACCGGCACCAACGGCAAGACAACCACCAAGGAACTGGTGAGCACCGTGCTGGCGCAGAAGTATAACGTGCTCTTCACCCAGGGCAATCTCAACAACCATATCGGTGTGCCCAGGACGCTGCTGCGCCTCACCGCCGACCATGACATCGCCGTGATAGAGACCGGCGCCAATCACCCCGGCGAGATAAAGACGCTGGCAGAGATAGTGGCTCCCGACTGCGGACTCATCACCAATGTGGGCGTGGCTCACATCGAGGGCTTCGGCTCCTTTGAGGGCGTGGTCAAGACCAAGGGAGAGCTGTATGATTTCTTGAGGAGTAAGGAGGAAAGGAGTAAAGGGAGTAAGGAGGAAAGGGGTAAAGGGTTGGATGCTGCGCCTTTCATCTTCCTTAACGCCGACAATGAGCACCTGCGCAAGATTGCCCACGGCTTGCCTGCTGTCAGCTACGGCAGCATGGGCCACGGCTACGACGTGGAGGGCGAGGTGGTGGAGTGCGCCCCCTTCCTCAAGCTCCGCTGGCGCTCAAAGCTCAACGGCCAGCCCCAAACGGCTAATGGTCAATGTTCAACGGCTAATGGTCAATGTTCAACGGTCAATGGTCAACGGTCAATGGTCAATGAAGTCCAGACTCATCTCATCGGGGCGTATAATATCGACAATGTGCTGGCTGCCGTAAGTGTCGGCCTGCGCTTCGGCGTGGAGCCAGTGCAGATAAATGCCGCCCTGGCGGGCTATGTGCCCACCAACAACCGCTCGGAGATGCGCAAGACGGCCCGTAATACCCTTATCGTCGATGCCTACAATGCCAATCCCTCCAGCATGGCCGCCGCCTTGCAGAACTTTGCCATGATGCAGGCGCCCGAGGGAATGAGAAAAATGCTAATCCTCGGCGAGATGCGCGAACTGGGCGATATTTCAGAGCGCGAGCATGCCCGTGTGGTCGAAAAGATAAAGTCTGAATGTCCCGGACTCAGCGCTGAGAGCGTATGGCTGGTGGGAGAGAATTTCCAGAGGCTCAACCCGCCGTTTCCCACGTTTAAGGATGTGGAGGAGGTGAAGGCCCGCCTTGGCGAGGCCCCTGTGGAGAACCGTCTCATCCTTATCAAGGGCAGCAACGGCACCCGCCTCTTCCAACTGCCCGACTGCCTGTAAAACCATTGTAATTTCACAAGTTGACTAATTACAATTTACAATTTAGCGAAGTCCCGATTGAGTGCAGGACTTCGCTAAAATTGCCGCTTCGCTCTCAGGCTCTTTTTTGTCAGCCCGCGCCAGACCCTCTCAACTCCCCCTATATGGGGAGTAACAAGGTATAAGTCTTTATCGACCACTGACAGAGCCTTCGCGATGCCTTCGGCCTTTAAATTTCAAATTTCAAATTTCAAATTTCAAAAACTTAGATGTTAGGCAGCGACATGCCGTTGATCTTGCGGTAGAGGTCAAGGGCATAAACGTCGGTCATGCCGGTGATGTAGTCGAGCACTCCGATGAGCCGGCCCGTCAGGGTGGGGGCGTTGATTTGATACTGGCTGCTCACGCGGTCGATGAGTCGCTTGGAGTAGGCCTTGTCGGGGCGCACGATGGCATCGGTGAAAAGCTCAAGCAGAGTGTCGATAATCTTGTAGCCGGCGAGCTCTACGTCCAGCACTTCACGCGACCGATAAACATTGCTTGCCGAGAAGCTGGCGCACTGGGCGAAGGCATCGCGCATTCGCGGCTGTGCATGGCTGATGAGGCTGCCCTCCAGCTGGCCGCGCAGGATGAGCTCCTCATTGTCGGTGAAGACGCGCACGCATTCCTGCTCGATGGCATTGATCACGCATGAGCGCAGATAGATGATGCGCTCGTTGGGGTCGGTTACGGAGGGATAAGCATTGTCGATGGCCTGCTGCTGATGTGGTTCGAAGAAGCTGAACAGCAATTGGCGCGTCTGCTCGGCGGTGATGATGTGCAGCTTGTAGGCATCCTCAATATCCATTATCTGATAGCAGATATCGTCGGCAGCCTCCACGAAGTAGGCCAGCGGATGGCGGGCGTAGCGCAGGCGGTAGCCGTCGCTGTAGAGCTGAAGGATGCCGAGGTGGTCGGCCACCTCACGGAAGAAGGGTAGCTCGCTATGGAAGAATCCAAACTTGCTCTTGCCTCCGCTGAGCAGTGAACTGTAGGGATATTTCACTATGGAGGCCAGAGTGCTGTAGGTCATGACATAGCCGCCCTCGCGGCGCCCCTCATACTGATGGGTGAGCAGGCGGAAGGCATTGGCATTGCCGTCGTAGCGGGTGATGTCCTGCCAGATGATGTCTGCCAGGTCGGGCCCCACCTCGTCCCTGATCATCTGCTGGAAGCGTGTGCCCTTGCCTTCGCTGAAGAATGTGGCAATGGCTTTCTCGCCCGAGTGGCCAAAAGGGGGATTGCCCAGGTCATGGGCTAGGCAGGCAGCCGACACGATGGTGCCCAGCTGGCCGAAGAGGGCTGGATTTACCTCGGGGTGGCGGTTGAT
This sequence comes from uncultured Bacteroidales bacterium, assembly GCA_902792555.1. GTDB lineage: Bacteria > Bacteroidota > Bacteroidia > Bacteroidales > Bacteroidaceae > UBA6382. The sequence continues at coordinate 3,662 of CADAZW010000038.1, forward strand.
CAGGATGCGTGCGGCATCGTTGCCCATGGAGCGGCCCACGCTGGCCACCTCAAGACTGTGGGTGAGGCGGTTGTGAACAAATACGCTGCCCGGCAGGGGGAATACCTGAGTCTTGTTCTGCAGCCTGCGGAAAGGGGCGGAGAAAATCATGCGGTCATAGTCGCGCTGAAATTCAGAACGGCTTTCTACGAAATCGGTGAGCTCGGGATGGCCGAGACGTTTGGTTGATATGAGGCGTTGCCATTGCATGGTGTCCATGGGGAGGTGGGAGTTAGGAGTTAGGAGTTAGGAGTTAGGAATTAGGAATTAGGAATTAGGAATTAGGAGTTGGGAATTGGCTCTATGTGGCCTAAGTGTTTGTTTTGTGGTGCAAAAATAAGTTATTTTAGTTTAAAAGATTAAAGACCACATGCAGAAATTTGGTTCTGCGCTGATAAAGTTATAAATTTGTAGCACAAAAGCAGAAATCAAAGACTATGAAGGTAAAGATAATCAACCGTTCGAAGCACGCCCTGCCCGAATATGCCACTGAGCAGAGCGCTGGCGTGGATCTGCGCGCCAATATTGACAACCCCGTGGTGATTGCTCCGCTGGGTCGTGCCCTTATTCCTACAGGCCTCTACATGGCCCTGCCCGAGGGGTGGGAGGCCCAGGTGAGGCCTCGCTCCGGACTGGCCATCAAGAAGGGAGTGACTGTGCTCAACACTCCAGGCACCATTGATGCCGACTATCGCGGCGAGGTGGGCGTGATACTGGTTAACCTGTCGGGCGAGGATTTCGTGGTGCAGGACGGCGACCGCATTGCCCAGATGATCTTCAACCAGTATGGCAAGGCTGACTTTGTGGAGGTGGAGACCCTTGACGAGACAGAGCGCGGTGCCGGTGGATTCGGACACACAGGTAAGAGTTAGGAGTTGACGATGAGAATATTATTGTTTATCTTCGGTTTGGCAGTATGTGGTTTGTCGGTTGCGGCTGCAACTGATGACGGCGGACGCCAGCAGAGATACCAGCAGCTGTATCTGGAGTCGGTATGCCAGCGCGAGGCCGGCAACGAGGTGGCTCAGTATAGGCTGCTGCAGCGCGCCCTCGAGGTTAACCCCGATGGGGCGGAGGCCTACTTCGACCTCGCTTTGATGCAGAAGGAGAATCCCGATAGGATACTGGAATACCTGGCCAAGGCCTATTCCCTGAGTCCTGACAACAAGGATTATGCTTACGAATATGCCCGTGTGAAGGCTGCCATGGGCGACAGTACCGGCATCACCCTGATGGAGACACTGCTGGGCGATGAGGAGCGCCGCGACGATATATATGCCTATATGTGCAATTACTATTCATGGCAGCAAGATTACGACGGACTGTGCCGCACACTGGAACGTTGGCGACAGGTGAAGGGCGACGATGAGTTTATGTCTTCAAACAAGATGCGTGCAGCCATGGAGTTTGGACGCCTTGACGATGCCTTGCTCATAGCCGACACCCTGATAGACCAGCATCCATATAAGGCTACACAGTATAAGGCAGTGAAGGGCGAAATCCTACTCGGCCTCAATCGCGAGGCAGAGGCACTGGAGGTCTATAACACCTTCAGCACTACCGAAGCCCAGGAACCGGGGGCACAGATCTTACTCTATAAATATGCGCTCAAGACCGGCAATAAGCAGCTGGAGACTCAGGTGCTGAAGGACATTGTCGTCAATCCCGATATGCAGATGCAGACGCGCCAGGCTGCCTTAGTGCAATACATGGGCTCCAAGACTGACAGCAACTATGTTGCGCGCCGCGATACTATGATGGCTATGCTGTTGCCGCTGCCTGAGGAGGATCCGGCCTTGCTTGCCGTGATGCTTAACGAGATGCAGAAGGAGGGTGCCGATTCGCTGTGCATACCTATTTTTAATAAGCTGCTGGAGATTAACCCAGCCGATGAGTATTCGCGTATTAACTTGATGCAGAATGCACTGCGCAACGATGACTATGAGGAGGTGCAGCGCTTGTGTACCGACGGTCTGAAGGAGAATGCCACCCAGCCGTTGTTCTATTATTTTGGCGGCGCTGGACTGATGGTGGCCAAGAAATACGAGGAGGCTCTCAGCCTCTTTGAACGCGGTCGTGGCTATATTGCCGGCGATACCAATACCGAGCTGGTGTCAAGCTACTATTGCAGCTACGGTGATGCCCTCCATCAGATGGGTCGCAACCAAGAGGCCTACGCTATGTATGATTCTGCCCTTGTTTACAATAATGGCAATGAGATGTGTCTTAACAACTACGCCTATTTCCTCTCCCTCGACGGAGTGCAGCTGGACAAGGCTGAGCGCATGAGCGCCTATACGGTGGAGATGCGTCCGGAGGAGTCAACCTTCCTCGACACCTATGCGTGGGTGCTTTTCCTGAAAGGCGACTACGAGAAGGCTCGCGAATATATCGACAAGGCGCTGGACAATATTGGCAATCGTGAAGACCAGGACAACTCCAGCCTATATGACCATGCCGGCGACATCTACTGGCATCTCAACCTGACGGCTGAGGCTGTGGACTACTGGCGGCAGGCACTTAAGATGGAGCCCGACTCGCAGCTGATTAGGAAAAAGGTAACAAATAGGAAATACTATAAAGACTGACAAGATGAAGATAATGACAACCGGTTGCAAGATGCTTGCGACAGTCGTAATGATAATGGTGATACTGGGCTTAGCAGCCTGTAGCAGTACCAAACATGTGGGAGGTACGGATGCGCCTAAGGCAAAGGCCGCCAGTCCGGCGGCCAGCTATGCCAAGAAGGTGCTGACAAACACCCCCGAGGTGAAGGTCCTGACCGCCAAGATGAAGGTGGGGCTTGCCATTGGTGACAGAAATGTGTCGCTTTCCGGCAACCTGCGCATGAAGCGCGGCGATGTTATCCAGCTTTCCATGTCCTTTCCTCTGGTGGGCGAAGTATGCCGCATGGAGTTCACGGCCAACGAGGTGCTGGTGGTGGACCGCATCAATACCCGCTATGTCAGGGCCTCCTACGATCAGGTGGATTTCCTGCGCTCGGCCAACCTTGACTTTAATGTGCTGGAGTCGATATTCTGGAACGAGATTTTCTATCCAGGCAGCAAGGATGTGGAGAGTCATCTTGACGAGTACACCATCTCGTCAGCCGGTTCCCACACGCTGCTCAGCCTGGCTACTGCGCCTAAGTTGGATTATGCCTTCCTCACTATCACCGAGAGTGCGTTGCTGGACCGCACCACTGTATCTTCCAAGAATATAACCGATAAGAGTAACCTCGTTTGTGCCTACGGCGATTTCGCTAAGTTTGGCGCAGGTCGTTTTCCCACCCACATGCAGCTCACCTTTGCCGGCGATGCAAAGACCTACGGACTTGACATCTCACTCAGTTCGCTGGCTGCCAATAGCGACTGGAAGACGCGCACCGAGCTATCGGCTAAATATCAGCGAATAGAAGCCGAGCAGCTGTTTAAGAGCCTGATTCCATGACAAAGGGTCATGTTATGGCGTAGAAACGTCTATTAATAAAATAAGATGAAAAGTATACTGAAGATATTGCTCCTTGTGCTGGCGTTGGTCGTTGTTATGCCTGACATGACCGTGGCACAGAAGCGAAAGACCAAGACTACCGCCGTTGCAAAAAAAGGTAAGGCTGCCGTAAAGCAGAAGAAGACTAAGACGGCCGCTCCTGCACCCAGTGTTAGCTCGCTGCGCAATCAGCGCGATGCCTTGCAGAAGAAAATCAAGCAGTCGGAGGCACAGCTTAACCAGACACGCAAGGATGTGAAGAAGCAACTGAGCAATCTGGCCATAATAAATGCCCAGATTGACCAGCACCAGCGCAATATCGGCACTATTAAGCAGACGCTCGACACTGTCAACACAAATATCGGGCGATTGGAAACCGACATACAGAAACTAGCCGTTCAGCTTAAAGACCGCAAGCAGAAGTACTCCCGCTCAATGCTCTATCTCTATCAAAACCGCAAGGCAAGCAATAAGATGCTATTTCTGCTGTCGGCCTCTGACTTCACCCAGATGGCTCGCCGCTACAGATATATGAAGGAGTACTCCAAGTATCAGCGTGTGCAGGGCGAGCTGGTGAAGCGTAAGCAGACTGAGCTGGAGACAGCCAAGATGGAGCTTAAAGCTGAGCGCGACCGCCACACTCTGCTGTTGGCGAAGGAGCAGGACGAGAATCGCCAGCTCGCTGTTAAGCAGAACGAGCAGCAGACGGCTGTCAATACCCTGCAGAAACAGCAGAAAAGCCTGCAGGCTACTCTTGCTTCTGACCGTAAGGAGGTAGCAGCCCTTAACTCTAAGATAGACTATTACGTTAAGTTGGCCATTGAGCAAGAGCGCAAACGCCGCGAGGAGGCTGAGCGCAAGGCACGTGAGTTGGCTGAGCGCAAGGCTCGCGAAGAACGTCAGCGCAAGGAGGCTGCCGCTGCCGCAGAGCGCAAACAGAGGGAGAGTCAGACCGCCACGGCTTCAGCTGCTAAGACGCCAGCTAAGTCTGTGGCAAAGGAAAAACCCGCTCCAAAGGCAGAGCCTACTCCGCGCTATATGCCCAATGATAAGGAATATCAGCTGACTAGCAATTTTGCAGCAAACAAAGGACGTTTCCCAATGCCCATAACCGGCTCCTATCTTATCTCAACCCATTACGGCAGCTATACTATGAGCGGCATGAGCAATGTGCGCCTCGATAGCAAGGGCATCAATCTCACAGGCCAGTCGGGTGCGCAGGCACGCTGCATCTTTGACGGTGAGGTTACAGCTGTCTTTACCGTGAGCGGGCTTAAGAATGTTATGGTGCGTCACGGCAGTTATATTTCCATCTATTGCAATCTGCGCTCAGTTTCAGTTAGCCAAGGTCAGAAAGTCAGTGCCCGCCAAACCCTTGGCGCCGTAGCTCCCGACGCTAGCGGCAAACCTAACCTCCACTTCCAGTTGCGCAAAGAGTCTGCAACGCTCAACCCCGAGCAGTGGCTGGCGAGGTGATTTGGTTAATTGAGCAACAGAAAACAAGCAGCCGACTTGCATAGCAAGCCGGCTGCTTTGTTGTCTGCCGTAAGTCTAAGGGCGAATGGCCTGACTCTTATAGCCGCTATTGTAAAGCCACTCCAGGTATTCAGGAAGCAGTCGGCGTGTTTCCTGCTCGTGCCGCTGACAAAAATGGAACAGGACAATGTCGCCGCCCTTGGTCTTGGCTTTCAGATTGCTAAGGGCCTGCAGATGGTCGTACCTATCCAAGTCAGAATCTCCCGAGTTTAGTGACCAATAGATGAAGCGGAATTTCTTGCGAAGCTTGAGCCACGTCCCAAAAGTCAGCCTTCCGTAGGATGCCCTGAACAGGGGAGCGTGCAGTATGGCATCAGCCCGCTCTGCATCAGCGGCGTATTCTGCTGCCGGCGTACTGAAGGCATTGAGATGACTGAATGTGTGGTTGCCGATGGAGTGTCCTTTCTGCTGCAGCAGTTCCAAGAGATGAGGATAGCGCTCTGCATTGTCGCCGCGGCAAAAGAAGGTGGCCTTAAAACTGTACTTGTCCAGTTCGCTGAGGACGAAGTCAAGAATGCTTGGCTCAGGTCCATCGTCGAAGGTGAGGTAGATGACTTTCTCCTTCGTCGGGATAGACTTAACCTCAAATTGCTGGATTATCTTATTGATTATTCTTTTTACTAACATATATATATTATTGCATTTCATCAGTGCTCCATGTCCTGGTCTATAAAGGTCAGATATCCGGAAGGCAACTTTTCTATATTAATTGTAGAGAGCAAATCTGTGCCTGAGAAAGGGTAAACCAGTGACGGCCAGTATTTGATTCGTTGTAGGGACTGAATGCCGTCAAGCTTCTCCTTGTGTTGCTTGAGATATCCTGTCACAAGGAATAGAAGGTCGCGGTGAGAGAGCCCAGAGTCTTTCCTGTATAGACTTTCGAGGATTTTGATCGTGCGAGCAGGAGAAGCTATGACAAGGCTGTCGTTGACACAGGAAAAAACTACCAGTCCAACAATGGCATTATCCTTTGATATGCTAAGAACTCTGCATCTCAGGAGAGGGTTGTCAATATACTTCCATTTTAAATAATCCTCGGAACGGACGATATGGAACGGCTCATCCTCAAGAAATGTGTTTATTAGGGAGGAAAGGGAAGGCAGTTTCTCTTGGCTGACTTCGGCTACTGTATAAGCTTGATTCTTGCGGTGCATCCAGGCGTTGAGCGTGGAATAGAAGTGGGGTAGTCGTATGTGTGGTAGTCCAACACTCCTGTTGAAGATTTTTCTCATACCCAATTCTAGCAGGATGCTGAAATAGCACGATACGGGGTAGTAGGCAAATGGAAACTTGAGGATGGCGTGCCCTCCGCACTTGCGCTTGATGGCCCCATTGGCAGGTGAGTACCATGCCGAGGTGAAGTTAGGCACATCTTGATGCAATCGCGCTTGTAATGCCTTGCCAATGCCTTTGCCACGGAAAGCACTAAGGACAAAGGTGTCAACGCCCCACCAAATCTCATGGACTTCATGATTTATTTGCGCTTTTACGCGATAGGCGCATGCTTGCCCTACGTACTCGTCGCCGGCTTTTGCTACCAGTACACGAAAGCCTTCATCGCCCAACAGCCAATACCACTCCATACGCTGCCGCCGTAGCTCATAGGTGCCATCACCATGGAATTTCTCCAAGAATGTGCGATACTCCGGCGAGTAGATGTCGTCCTTGTGGAGGTATTGGTATGTCATGTGGTAGGGGAGTTAGGAATGTCGAAGGCATCGCAAACTGCTCGCAGTGGTCGCGCCTTGGCGCGGGTTGGCATTAAGAGCAGTGAGAGCGAAGCGGCATTTGGGAGTTAGGGCATACTTGCAATTAAGTTAGGGCATACTTGCAATTGTTTAATAAACGACGAGTAATCTGACGCCTTGCTTGTGGGCGTACTTGAGCCATCTGAAGCTTTCTTTTATCCCATAGTTCAGGAATGCCCGTCCAACCCGCGTGTAGATTCGGGGGCATTGTTGTTGCTTGCCGATGGCTTTTAGAAATTTATATCTGCTAATAATTACGGAGAAGCGTATGAATTCGTTCTCTGCACTCTTTGTCTTGGTAAGTGACGTACCAATGCCACCCTCTGTGATTACATAAACTACCTCGCTGGAGGCAGTGATTGTCTTGGCATTGTGTCCAATCCTTACAGAGAACAGGGAATCATTGGCCACGCGTGTCTCACCAAACTGAATTCCGTTCTCCAGAACGAGGGAGGACCGCACCATCTTGCAATAGGGGTTGACAAAGTCGTAGCGCAGGGGGTCTTCGTTTCCGGTCGCGATGTAATCAGTGATTCTGCTGTGTATTGTGTTATGGCGCTTGCTTATGCTGTTGTCAGACAGCTTGATGCTGCTGGCGTCAAAATAGACGATATCATACCCTCTGTCCAGATACTTGTCGAACGATTCGAAGGCATTGGGAGTGAAGTAGTCGTCAGAATCCAGGAAAACCAGATACAGTCCTTTCGCCAATGTCAGTCCTACGTTGCGTGCGTGCCCCGCTCCCTTGGTGGGCGATGAGGTGGTAAACAAAACCGTAGCACTCTCTTTTACGGGTATCTGCGATTCGGGGAGGGGCTGTGGCGCATTGTCAACGATTATTATCTGAATGTCCACGCGGTCAGGAATACTCTCTATCGCTTTTAGGAGTAATTCGTATCTGTCGCGGAATGGAACTATTACAGAATAATTGTAGTTCATGTTGCGTCGGGTTAGGTCCTGTGCCCTCTGGTTTGCTATGGTGTCCTGCTGCCTTTTCTGCTATTCTTCCTTGTCGGCAGACTCGGCAATAGGCGTGTCGTCATCTGCGGCAGAGAGAGAGAATGTGTGTTTTGACAGGTAGGCTATAATGATTAGGCTGAAAATGATGATAGTGCTTTGGAAGTCGAAGAATCGGTAATAGAAAATGCCAAAGGATGGAATTATGCCGAGCATGAATACGATAAGGTAGTCGCTGGCATGAATGACGGTGTCAGGGTCAGCGGTGGAAGGTATGAGAGCGTAGCAGATAGCAATAAATGCAATTATCCACAAAATCATACCTGGCAATGTGAGGTCAAGCAGTATGTCGCCAATAAAGGAGGGAAATACGCTTATATAGAATCCCTGCTCGGCAGAGCGGACATTGCGTCGGTCGCTGTCGGATACGATGCCTGAGACGAGGCGGTTGTAGAGGGGGAATTCGCGCTCGGTGGATATGAAGTCAGGCTTGGCGTTCTCCCAGAAGTAGCAGAAGTTGACATATCCTTGCCCCACATACTGCATGGCGGCGGCAGCGGGACCTGCATATGATTTGTCGAAACGGTCGGTGGTTACGGCGCTGAGGTAGATAACCATCGCGGCGATAAAGGGGGCTGATGCTGCAACAAGGATTATTTTCACCCTAAGAGTTATCTGCCGCCAGAACAGGACAAGGGTGAAGGCGGCCATAATTCCCCAAAAGGCAATCTCTGTGCGGTCGGCGGTCTGCGTGGCGGCAATCGGCTTGGACAGAGAGGTCAGCAGCAGAAGTCCGTTAAACCACCACGTGCAGCGGTGGTGGGTTATATTGTAGAAAGCCAGGGGCAGGGCAAAGATGGTTATGGAGTTGAAGAGATAGATATTGTAGATGATGGGGGTGTTCATCGCCTTCAGCTTGGCGGGAGATAATTCCCCTTCATAGACACTGTGGCGCAGCTCTGCGAAGTCGCCGCTGAGGATGTCGAGGGTGGAGTCGGCTACCAGATAAATGTTGAGGATAAGCATCAGGATCATGCCAATCCCGAATACATCTAATATCCTGGGGTTGATGAGTTCCGCACCTTTTATCTTTGTGCTGTTGAAACGGGTAAACGGCCATATGGTCGCAGTGATTATGGCGCAATAGAATACGGTTGGCAGCAGGTTGAATTCGGCATTGCTGTTGTTGTAGAGAATGCCGCCGTCCTCTCCAAGATAGCCGCCCAATATCGTAACGATGGCACACAGCGCAGTGAAGGCATACAGCGCCGACATATATACAGCTACCGTTGCTCCCTCTTGCTTCTTGTAGAGGTAGTAGGTCAGCAGACTGAAATATATGAACGGCAGCAGGAACATTAGGAATTAGGAGTTAGGAATTAGGAGTTAGGAGTTAGGAATTAGGAGTTAGGAGTTAGGAGTTAGGAATTAGGAGTTAGGAGTGATTTCCTCAGGGGTGGGGGCTCCCTCTCTTGAGGGGAGGATTCCGGTGTTGTTAGGAGTTAGCTCTTGAGCAGTTGCTTGATATGCACCAGGTCGCGCCAACCAAGCAGCAGGGCCTTGGTTTGCTGGCGGAATATGTGGCGGTATGCAGGCACGAGCAGGTCGGCCACGTATCCAGCGGCAAGATTGGCGGCTATGGCTACAAAGGCGGCAGCCATGGCGCCATACATGGGCAGGAGCCACCAGTTGAGTCCAATGCATACCAGGCAGCCCAGCACGTCGCGGAAGAACACCCATTTCTGTAGACGCTCCACGATAACCATAATGCCTCCTCCGTTGGACAGGGCCACGCTTACCATCTTGAAGGACAGCACTTGCAGTATGGCGGCAGCATGTAGATACTGGGTGCCGAAGGTGTGGAGGACAATCCAGTAGGATATGACGGAAACGCCTATGCTGCAAAGGATGCTTACCCAGACGGTGATGTTGAGGTATTGCTGGGCCTTGACGGTATATATCTCGCGGCTCTTGTCGAGCATTTGCACAAGGATGGGCGAGATGGTGTGGGCAATGGTGGCGGGTATGAAAATCATCACCTCTACAAACTTGGCGGCTACGGAGAAATAGCCTACGTCAGCCTTGCTCACCATGTGGCCGATCATCACCTGGTCGATACGCTGGTAGATGATAACGGCGGCGTTGGTCAGAAGCAGGGGAAATGACTCCTTGAGCAGATATTTCGCGTAGGGCAGGGAGAATCGCCACTCCCTCAGCTTGCCGATCTTATGGCGGTAGGACGAGATGTAGCCGCCGGCCAGCAACACGTGGTCGAAGGCAAAGGCAGCCACAAACCATGTCAGCGAGCAGTCAGTAGCCCACATCGTGAGCTTGATGGCAATGCCAACGAAGGTGCGGAATATCTCTGAAAGGACGATATATTTGTTCTGCACCAGGCTGGTGAAGTAGTTGCGGATGACCACGAAGGAATTGAACACGATATAGCTGGAGTATAGGGCAACCAGTCCAATCGTGTAGCCGTCTTCGCTCATGACAACAGCGGTGCCTATTGAGAGGGCTATGCAGATAACGCCGAACACCACCTTTATCCAGAAGGCGGTGCCGATGATGGTATTGACAGGAACCTTGCCGGCGGCTTCTTCGCGCACCTCAATGCTGTCCAGGCCGAAGCTGGCAAGAGTCTGGAATAGGAAGGCGTAGCTGATGACATAGTTCATCA
>CADAZW010000039.1 GCA_902792555.1 uncultured Bacteroidales bacterium
CACAGAGCCTGCACCCCCTTCGGGACCTCGCAACACCTGCTTACTCTACAAAAAAAAGGTAACATTGCGCCATGCTCTATATACCCTTCTTATAGAATTATATATTATATTATATATAATATATAATTTGAATTAAAGTTAAACCTCTGAAATTCAAAGAGATAACTTTTTCAATTGCGGGAAAAATGGGTGTTTATAAAAATATTACATACTTTAGTGATAACAATTGATGACTTTTTCCAATAAAATCTCTTAGAAATTCACCATTTGTTATCAAGTTCATCACTAAAAAAATGTAACATTGCGTAGAAAAAAAATCTAATCGCGAGGAAATGGTCAGTTTCGACGCGATTAGATTTGACTTGCGCGCGATTAGATTTGGTTTCGACGCGGTTAGATTTTGCTTCGGCAAAATTCAAATCGGAGTAAACTCCGCCAAACACCCGTTTTTTGCAGTTTTTTATCCGAAAAGTATTATTTGCAGGTTAATGGTTTGTTTTTCCAAAAATTAATAGTAACTTTGCGGAGTAATGTGCGCACTGAGCAAAAAGCATCTCACCTATATCTCGCTGCCGCCTGCACCGGCGGGCAGTCGCAGGCTGCCGTTCTTCCTTGCCATGGAGGAGGATGTGGCGCAGCACCTGAAGGAGCTGGACGAATGCTTCTTCCTCTGGCAGGTTAACCCGACGGTCATCATCGGTCGCAACCAGGTGCTGGAGAACGAAGTGAACCTACCCTACTGCCGCAGGCACGGCATCGACATCGTGAGGCGCAAGAGCGGCGGCGGCGGCGTGTATGCCGACAGGGACAACGTGATGTTCAGCTTCATCTGCAACAGGACGCACGACATGACGACGCCGGAGGTGTTCAGCCTCTGCCTGCACCGCGTGATCGAGATGCTCGGCTCGCTGGGCGTGGAGGCCTGCTCCACCGACCACAACGATGTGCTCATCGGCGGGCGCAAGGTGAGCGGATGGGCGGTGTACCAGATGCAGGACCGCATCATCGTACACGGCACGATGCTCTACGACACATGCATGGACCACATGCTCGCCTCCATCACCCCGCCGGCGGAGAAGCTGCAGCGCAAGGGGGTGGAGAGCGTGAGGCAGCGCATATGCCTGCTGAAGGACTTTATCGGCATCCGCGTCAGCCTGGAGCAGTTCAAGGCCGCTGCCCGCGAGTTTCTCTGCGGCGACAGAGAGCACATGCTGACGGAGGACGACGTGGCGCGCATAGCTGAACTATCCGGCGAATACGAAATATAAAGGATTAAGGAGCAAAGAAAAACTATCACACTAAACACTATTCATACAATGGCAGAAAACAAAAGAACTTGTCTCTACGACAAACACGTGGCTCTGGGAGCCATGATCAGTCCCTTCGGCGGCTTCGACATGCCGATTCAGTATTCCAACATCAAGGACGAGCACCTGGCAGTAAGGCAGAAGGTGGGCATCTTCGACGTGAGCCACATGGGCGAGGTGGAGATCACCGGCCCCGAGGCAGAGAAGTTTGTGCAGCACATCTTCACCAATGACGTGGCAGGCGCCGAGCCGGGCAAGATTTTCTACGGCATGATGCTCTACCCCACCGGCGGCTGCGTGGACGACCTGCTGGTGTACTGCGAGGGCGACGGCAAATTCTTCCTCGTAATCAACGCCGCCAACATCGACAAGGATGTGGCTTGGATTGAGGAGCAGGCCAAGGACTTCGACGTGAAGGTGGACCACCAGAGCGACTACTACGGCCAGATTGCCGTTCAGGGCCCCGAGGCTGAGCAGAAGGTGGTGGAGGTGCTGGGTCTGGATGTGAAGGATCTGGTGTTCTACACCTTCAAGAAGATCGACGTGGACGGAGAGACCATCATTGCCAGCCGCACCGGCTACACGGGAGAGGACGGCTTCGAGATCTACGGCTCCCACAAGTATATCCAGCAGGCCTGGGACAAGCTGATTGAGGTTGGCGTGACCCCGTGCGGCCTGGGCTGCCGCGACACGCTGCGCTTTGAGGTGGGACTGCCCCTCTACGGAGACGAGCTCAGCGCCGACATCAGCCCCATCATGGCCGGCCTCGGCATGTTCGCCAAGCTGGACAAGGAGGAGTTCATCGGCAAGGACGTGCTGGTGGAGCAGAAGGCCAACGGAGTGCAGAAGAAGCTGGTGGGCATAGCCCTCAACGATGACGACAAGGCTATCCCCCGCCACGGCTACGAGGTGGTCGGCGCCAACGACGAGGTGATCGGCGAGGTAACCACCGGCTACCGCACCATCATGACCGACAAGTCGGTATGCTTCGCACTGGTTGACGCTGCCTACATGAAGCTCGGCACCGAGCTCAACGTGCGCATCCACCGCAAGCTGCACCCCGGCACCGTGGTAAAGAAACGCTTCTACGACAAGAGCTACAAGAAGTAATTAGTTATTTGAAATTTGAAATTTGAAATTTGAAATTTGAGGTTTGAATAACGAAAACGAACACGAAAATCCGTGAGATCCGTGAGATCTGTGTTTTTTTAACCACGGATTATTCGGATTGAACGGATAATCAAAATTCTCTAATTCTTGACAGAAAATAATTGTCAAATTGTCTAATTGTCAAATTGTCCAATTAAAATGGTTTCTAATTTCTAATTGCCGCTTCGCTCTCGCAGCTCTTTTATGCCAGCCCGCGCCGTTGGCGCGACCACTGGCGAGCTGCTCGCGATGCCTGCGGCATTCCTAATTCCTAATTCCTAATTTATCATTAAAAAAATAATCATTAACAACCAATAACAAACAACATTATGGCAAAAGTAATTGAAGGCCTCTATTATGCAGAGAGCCACGAGTATGTAAAGGTTGAAGGCGACTTCGGCTATGTAGGTATCACCGACTATGCTCAGGAGCAGCTGGGCAGTGTGGTTTATGTGGACGCTCCCGACGTGGACGATCAGGTAACCCAGGGCGAGGAGTTCGGCGCAGTGGAGAGCGTGAAGGCCGCCAGCGACCTTCTGTCGCCCGTAAGCGGCACCGTTGTAGAGGTTAACGAGGCATTGGCCGACAACCCCGAGCTCGTCAACGAGGACGCATACGCCAACTGGATTATCAAGGTGGAGCTCAGCGACAAGAGCGAGCTCGACAACCTGATGGATGCTGCCGCCTACACTGAACTCTGCGCAGAGTAAACGACTGACGAGATGGCATACAAATATTTTCCTCAGACAGAAGAGGACATCCAGCAAATGCTAAAGGTGGCAGGCGTGCAGACGCTTGCCGACCTTTATGCCGAGGTGCCTGAGGAGCTGAAGCTCAACCGCGACTACGACATCCCCTCGGAGATGTCGGAGGTGGAGATACGCAAGCACTTCCAGGCTCTGGGCGAGAAGAACAGGCAGCTGGTGTGCTTCGCCGGCGGCGGAGTGTACGACCACTACACCCCCTCGGTGATCAACTATATCACCCAGCGCAGCGAGTTCCTCACCAGCTACACTCCCTACCAGGCAGAGATTTCGCAGGGCACACTGCAATACATCTTTGAATACCAGACGCTGATGGCCGACCTCACGGGCATGGACATCAGCAACGCTAGCATGTACGACGGCGCCACAGCCACCGCCGAGGCTATGATGATGGCCGTGGCCAGCGCCAAGAAGAAGAACAAGGTGCTGGTGAGCGCCGCCCTCAACCCCGCAGTAATCCGCGTGGTGGAGACCTACGCCAAGTATCACGGCGTGGACATCCAGCTCATTCCCACCCTCAACGGTGCCACCGACAAGGCCGCACTGCAGGCCGAGCTGCAGAAAGGCGAGAGCGCCGGAGTAATCATCGGCCAGCCTAACTACTACGGCATCGTGGAGGACCTCAGCGGAGTGGCCGACATGTGTCATGAGCAGAAGGCCCTGCTTGTCATCAATGCCCCTGCCAGCACCCTCGCCGCCCTCAAGACTCCGGGCGAATGGGGAGCCGACATTGCCGTGGGCGACGCACAGTCGCTGGGACTGCCGCTGAGCTTCGGCGGCCCGTACCTCGGCTACTTCTGCGCCAAGGAGGCTCTCATCCGCAAGATGCCAGGCCGCATAGTGGGCGGCACCACCGACCACAACGGCAAGCGCACCTTCGTGCTCACCATGCAGGCCCGCGAGCAGCATATCCGCCGCCAGAAGGCCACATCAAACATCTGCTCCAACCAGGGCATCATGACACTGATGGTGACCATCTACATGTCGCTCATGGGACCGCAGGGACTCAAGGAGGTCAACGAGCAGAGCTATGCCGGCGCACACTACCTATACGACGAACTGCTGAAGACCGGCAAGTTTACCCCCGCCTTTGAGGGGCAGACCTTCTTCAACGAATTCGTGGTAAAGACCACCCTCGACGTTGACAAGCTGCAGGAGAAACTGCTCCAGAACGGCATACTCGGCGGACTGAAGCCCGAGGTAATGGTCAACGGCCAATGGTCAACGGCCAACGGTCAGATTATGTTTGCCGTTACCGAGCAGCGCTCCAAGGCTGAGATTGATAAACTTGTTGAACTCATTAAAGAAGCTTAAGAAGATATGAACAACACATTTTATGGAACTCTGATTTTTGAGCTCTCTAAGAAGGGACGCAAGGGCTACTCCCTGCCCGCCAATGAGTTTAAGCAGTACAGCATACCCGCTGAGATCAGCCGCCAAAGCCCCACCCTGCTGCCCGAGGCTGACGAGCAGACCGTGGTACGCCACTACACCAACATGAGCAACAACAACTTCGGTGTTGACACGGGCTTCTATCCGCTCGGCTCATGCACCATGAAGTATAACCCCAAGATCAACGAGGAGAACGCGAGCCACCCCGCATTCCAAGGGCTGCACCCGCTGGCTCCCGCATGCGCCGTGCAGGGCGCACTGGAGGTTTACTACAACACCCAGAAGATTCTCTCCGAGCTGGGCGGCATGAGCGAGTTTACGCTCAATCCGTTTGCCGGCGCCCACGGCGAGCTAACAGGCCTGATGGTCATCCGCAACTACCACATGAAGCGCGGCGACCTCAAGCGCACCAAGATCATCATTCCCGACTCTGCCCACGGCACCAACCCGGCATCTGCCGCAGTGTGCGGACTTGAAGTGGTGGAGGTGAAGTCCACAGCCGACGGCACCGTTGACGTGGAGGACCTCAAGCCGCTGCTCAACGACGAGGTGGCTGGCATGATGATGACCAACCCCAACACCCTCGGCATCTTCGAGACCAAGATACCCGAGATTGCCAAGCTGGTGCATGACTGCGGCGGCCTGATGTACTACGACGGAGCTAACCTCAACCCCCTGCTCGGCGTTTGCCGCCCGGGCGACATGGGCTTCGACGTGATGCATATCAACCTGCACAAGACCTTCTCCACCCCCCACGGTGGCGGCGGCCCCGGCGCCGGCCCCATCGGCGTGAGAGCCGGACTGGAGGCCTACCTGCCTAACCCGCAGGTGAAGAAGGCTGACGACGGCACGTTCTACGTGCACTACGACAAGGATAGCCTCGGCTCCATCAGCGGCTTCTTCGGCAACTACGCAGTGGTGCTCAGAGCCTACACCTTCCTGCTCAGCGCAGGCAAGGAGCAGTTCGCCAAGATGGGCTCCCTGGCAGTGCTCAACGCCAACTATATCAAGGAGAGCCTCAAGGACTGCTACGAGCTGCCCATCCAGGGACTGTGCAAGCATGAGTTCGTGTTCAACGGCCTAATCGACAAGAGCCAGCACGTCACCACCCTCGACGTGGCCAAGCGACTGCTCGACTACGGATTCCACGCCCCCACCATCTACTTCCCGCTGCTCTTCCATGAGGCTCTGATGATTGAGCCCACCGAGACCGAGAGCAAAGACACCATCGATGCATTCATCGAGGTGATGAGGAAGATTGCCAAGGAGGCAGCCGAAGATCCCGAGATGGTCAAGAGCGCTCCACACTGCACACCCATCACACGCTGCGACGACGTGAAGGCAGTGAAGGAACCCAAGCTGACCTACAAGGCCTACCTGTAATATATAAATAAGGTGTAGGAGTTAGCGCAGTCCAGTCTGCGTTAACTCCTATCTTTAACTTCCTAACTACATGCAACAAGCAGATTTAATTATCATCGGCGCAGGCCCTGGCGGCTATGAGACTGCCGTCAAGGCTGCCCACGCCGGACTCAAGACCGTAATAGCCGAGCAGGCCAGTCTCGGCGGCACCTGCCTCAACGTAGGCTGCATACCCACCAAGTGCTTCTGCAAGAATGCCGAGATGCTGAGCGAACTGAACGAAGCCGGACTGCTGGGAATCAAGGACCTATCACACGGCGGAATCGACATGTCAAAGGTCGTCGAGCGCAAGAATGAGGTGGTCAGCACCCTGGTCAGCGGCATCGAAGCCCTGCTCAAGAGCCCAAACATCACTCGCGTCAGCGGCAAGGCCAGGTTTGTCGATGCCAAGACTATCGAGGTGCCTGAAGCCAAGGATGCCAAAGGCGAACCCACAGAGACACTGTACACCGCACCTAACATCATCATAGCCACTGGCAGCGTCACCAAGTTCCTGCCCATTGACGGCAAAGACCTGCCCAAGGTGCTCACCTCCACCGAGATGCTTGACCTGACTGAGGTGCCAAGGCGACTGGCCGTCATCGGCGGCGGAGTAATCGGCATGGAGTTCGCATCCATATTCAATGCCTTCGGCTCCGAGGTTACCGTGCTGGAGTTCTGCAAGGAAATCCTACCCAACTTCGACTCCGATATCTCCAAGCGACTCAAGGCCTCGCTCAAGGGCAAAGGCATCAACATCATCAACAATGCCGCAGTCAATGGCATCAAAGACGATGGCGACCACTATGCCGTAACCTATATGCTCAAGGACAAGGAAGAGAGCGTGGAGGCCGACATCGTGCTGATGGCCGTTGGCCGCGCTGCCAACACACAGTCGCTCAACCTGGCTGACGTAGGCATCCAGACAGACCGCCGCGGCATAGTCACCGACGATGACTTCCGTACCAACGTAGAGGGCATCTACGCCATCGGCGATGTCAACGGCAAGTGCCAGCTTGCCCACGCCGCCAGCTTCCAGGGACAGCATGTGCTCAACGTTATCCTAGGCCGCAAGGACAATATCAGGCTCGACATAATGCCTGCTGCCGTCTTCACCAACCCCGAAGCCGCCACCGTGGGCCTCACTGCCGACTACTGCAAGGAGCAGGGCATCAACGCCAAGGCTCACAAGGCATTCTTCCGTGCCAACGGAAAGGCGCTGGCCATGAATGAGAGCGACGGCATAGTCAAGATTCTCACCGACGACAGCGACCGCATCATAGGGTGCCACCTCTATGGCCCCCACTCCGCCGACCTCATACAGGAGGTTGCCGCCCTGATGAACAAGGATGCCACCCTCGCCGAGCTGGCAGACATAGTGCATGCCCACCCAACCCTCGGCGAGATAATACTCAATGCAGCACACGCATAAAATCTGAGTACTTAAAAAAACTTCTCTACGCGCGTACATTATTTAATATGTATGCGCGTAGACTTTTCTTGCCATTAGGCCCCAAGGCTAAACTCCTACCCAAAGAGCACATTTAAGGCTTATTTTTACGAATGTTTGGTGTTTGTTTTGGTTGTTTCAGAACAAATGCTTATTTTTGCATTTAATAGAGCGACTGTGCGCTGAAGGAAAATGCCATAGCAACTGGCAGGCATGGTCAGCAATCTTACCTAAGCTAAAATCTAACACCAATAAACAAATGAAAAAGTTATTATCATTACTCGCAATGCTGCTTATGGTAGCAGCGAGTCCCGTTCAAGCCCTCGTGGAGGACCTCAACCCCAACTACGCAGTGTCGGTTGACCCCGTGTCAAGGTTTACCGTTCCCACAGGCAAATGGTATGTGCTGTACAACGTGGGCCGCAAGGTTTATCTCTACGAGAACGGCGCCCATCGCTCTACCCTATTGGTTGACTGCAGCAGCGTACACGAGAGTGCCCCCTATCTCTTCCGCTTTGTTGATGCCGGCGAGAGCAAGTATTACATCCAAACCTCAGAGGGCAAATATTTCAAAGACCTCGTGACATGGAATACCGCTCCGGGCGTGACCACCAATCTGAGCGAAGCCGGCAAGTTTACCCTTGAGGAGATCAATGGCAACGCGGGTCACTGGTGCATCAGAGGCTCCAGCTATATCATGGACAGCAACGGCACCAACATGGTGGCCTACGGCACCACTGCCACCCTCAACGGCAACAGCGACTGGAGTATCTTCGAGGCCCGCATCCTCAACCCCGATGAGCTGACGGGCAGCACCCTGACCAGCTTCCAGCTGGCACGCGGCGGACTCTTCAGAATTCATAGCCGCGGCAACAGCAGCCAGTACATCAACGAAGTTGTCAACACACGCAAGGCTTCCACCCGCACCAAGTCAACGGCTGAGAACCTGCGCCTGGCCCAGATGTGGATTATCGAGCATAACGACGACGGATTCAGCCTGCGCAACGCACAGACAGGCGACTATATGCAAGATAACTACACCTGCTCGACAAACAAGTATTTCTGGAAGATTCAGCTGAGCCCCAACAACAGCTCCGACGAAGATCCCTATATCATCATCTGCCATGGCGAGGTAGGCTCATACAAGCGCAACTGCGCCAACCTCAACGGCGGCAGCTCAGGCCTGACCGACTGGTACTACGACAACGACCGCAACTCCGAGTGGGTTCTCCAGCCGGTGGAAAGCAGCGAGGTTGACACCGCCACCGTAAAGACTAACCTCAGCTCCATCTGCAATGCAGGCCAACTGGACCTGGAGGCAGGAGCCTACTACAGATTTACCAATATTGACAACAATCTAGTAATGGGAGAGCGCAAAGGCGACAACCGCATCGTAACCGGTGAACCCACCGACGAAGCATGGGAACAGTACTGGAAAGTGGTAAAGAATGACGAGGAAGACACCTATACACTGCAGAATGTCTTCTCCGGCCGCTATCTCAACCGCAAGGCCAGCAGCCCCTCCAGCGCTGCAGGAGGCTACTATAGCACCACCAACAACTCTGGAACAACCACCCTCAACTGGATTATCAAGGAGAGCAACTATGCATGGATTAGCTCCTACAATATCATTGAGCCACTCAAGCCCGAAACCGGACTTGCCACAAAGGACAATCAGGGCGTTAACGCTGATATCAACAGCACTGCCGCCCAATGGATTCTTAACCGAGTGGACCTTACGGAGGAGCAGCTGCAAAAGGCAGCCGATGCATATGAGGAGTATAACCTCATCTACAACACCAGCACCAGCGTGCTTAACTCCCGCCTGGAGAAATACTTCAGCAACTACGCTTTCACTGAGCTGAAGGATGAATTCAAGGAGATGAGCGATGAGGACCTGACTGCCGATATGAAGGAGACAGGCCTGCCGAAGATGCTCATCGATATGACTCTCAAGATTAAGAATGACACTTGGGGTCACCGAGAAAAAGAATTCCGCATCTATGACTACGAGGCATACAGCGACCCGACCAAGTGGAACGCCACCAACCTCGTGGCCACCAGCTACCAGTTCTCACCGCAAACTTCCCCCACCGGCATCAGCGTCAAGGCTGGCGACGTAGTGCTCATCTTTGCCAATGAAAACGCACCCACCTATGCCACCCTCACCTTCAGCTCCAACAAGGACTACGATATCAATCCGTCAGTAACCCAGCTCAAGCGCGGTGTCAACGTATTCGTTCCCACCAACGATGGACACCTCTTTATCCATTACACCATCACCAACACCAGCAAGAAGCTTGCCGACTTCCAGCCCATCACCATCCACATTGAGGGCGGCCGTGTGCAGGGATACTTCGACATTACCCGCGGCCATACCAACGCCGACTGGAAGGACATGGTGGAAAATCTGTTCCAAGACAGGATAGTACACCTCAAGAACAAGTACTACCAGTTCAATATGGACTATAAGGAACTCCTCAAGCAAATCACCGACAAAGAGCTCGATGAGATTGACACCGACGGTATAGCCAAGGGCATCGAGGGAACACTCCATCGCTGGGACCAGATTGTAGCCTTAGACCGCTACCTCATCGGCGCAGAGCAGTTTGCCGACCGGTTCAACTGCATGCTTTCTGCCTCCAGCTCCTCCGACGGCAACCCCTATGCCACCACATACGGCACATACTATCCTGGCGTTGGCACCATTATGAACTACGATGCCATGACTCACGGCAAGGAGAACGACAACGGCGCCAACTACTGGTGTATTGCCCATGAGACTGGCCACGTACATCAGAACCTTATCAACCTCGCAGGCTGCACCGAGGTAAGCGTGAACTTCTTCTCCCATGCCTGCACATGGATGCAGGGTTCTAACACAGGTCGCTACGGCCCGTGGAAGGAGCAGCGTGACTACTTCTACAAGAATACCTTTTGGAATGACTACGGCGAGGACGTAGGCCTCAAGTCGCGCATGTACTTCCAGCTGTATCTGTATTTCCACGTCATGGAGCACGACGTAACATTCTATCCGCGACTCTTCGACATGTTCCGCAATAGTCCGCTCGTGCAGTCCACCGATGCCACCAGACCCGGCAGCGGCACCACCGACTATCTCAAGTTCGCCAAGTTCTGCTGCGACGTGGCACAGGCAGACCTCAGCGAGTACTTCCAGTTCTGGGGCTTCTTCGTACCCGTCAAGAACTATGAGTTCGGCGACTACTCCAACAAGTACATGACCACCACGCAGGCAGAGATAGACGCCGCCATCGCATACATGCAGAAGTATCCGAAGAAGCTGGGCAATATCCTCTTCATCGACGAGCGCATCAAGAAATATCCCGCCGACTATCCCGGCATGCCCGAGGGAGCAACACGTCTAGCCACCACCAGCAGCGCCACTCCCGGCGATGCCAGCGAGGTAGGACAGACAGGTATGTTCACCGACTTCGTGGACGGTGCACCCTATCGCAAGTACACCTGCACCTACAGGGCAAAGACCAAAGAGATGCTTATCTCCGGAGGCCAGGGTGCCGTAGGCTTTAAGTTCTACAATGCTGACCACAAGATGATATACGCCGACAACAACTTCACCATCAAGATGCCCGACGATCTCATCAACGCTGAATATTACATCGTGGCTGCACTTGGCGACGGCTCCGACCTCATCATCTATGACCCGCGCAACCTTACCGCTGTCAATGATGCCACAGCCGCAGAAGACGCCAATGCAACCTTCGACCCCACCAAGCCGACCTACGACCTCAGCGGACGCAGTGTCAGCGAGCCTCAGCGTGGTAACATCTATCTGCAGAATGGTGTAAAAGTAAAATACTAAAACACACGACCGCAAACGGTCCTGTCCACATCACGGACAGATACATTAAGTGCCGGCGCCTGATTGGTGCCGGCACTTATGTTGTCATGTTGCCGCTCGCGGCAGCAGACCAAGGAAATTGATAATTGATAGTTGACAGTTAGTTATTTGAAATTATTTCAAATTTCAAATAACAATCAAATTCATGTTATTCGTGAGATTCGTGGTTTTACCCACACAGATTCCACGGATATTTCCGTTTCCCTCCTCTTTATGGGGTCGGGGAGCCTCTTTAATCGTTTACCGGAATCTCTTCACAACATCCTCCTCGGAGATAATGGTTATGACCACCTTTCCATCAGGAGTATAATTGGGAGTCTTGCAGGCAAAGAGGTCGTCAACCAATGATGCCATCTCCGTCTCATCGAGGCGACGGTCAGTGCTCACGGAATTGCTTACAGCTATGGCAAGGGCCAGGGTATGGTAGAGGTCCTCCGACTTCAGTCCCTGCTTGTCAAAATCCTCTATCAGCTTAACGACAAGGGCATTAACATCCGACTCCCCCACTGCCGCAGGCACAGCACTGACGGCATAAGTAACCTGCCCCGAGACATCGGCATGCTTGGCGATATCAAATCCCATAGCATTGAGCTGAGGAAGCAGGTTGTCCATCACGTAGGACTGTGCCAGGCTGAGCTGCACAAATTCAGGGAATAGCAGCGACTGCGAAACGTTGTCGCCTTTCTCCACCGACTGGATAAAACGGTCATACAGTATGCGGCGATGGGCACGCACATAGTCGATGACCATCAGTCCCGACTTGGCAGGGGTAACAATATAGCGCGAAGAATAGCGGAAAAATGCACGGTTGCTTTCCACTCCTACTGGAGCAGCCTTGTCATCTGCCGCCAGTTCTCCTCCCACAGGAGTCTGACCTGTCAAGGGCTTAGTCACCGAGCTATACAGGTCCTGCCAACCCTCCGTAGAAGGCTTCTTAAACTCCGACTGCCGAAGCGAGCCTCCTCCACTGCTGCGAGACGGTTGCATCGAAGAGTCAAAGGGATTGTAGCGGGGATTCACCTGCAGCGTAGGCTCAAAGGCCTCGCCGTTGCCGCTACCAAATGAGGGAATGTCAATATCCAGCGTATTATCAAAGTCTATTATCGGCACGGCATTATACTTGCCCAGCGCATCGCGCACTGCCACCAGCAGCAACTGCCAGATGGCACGCTCATCCTCAAACTTAATCTCCGTCTTGCTGGGATGGATATTGACATCTATCTGCTGCGGGTCAACGGTGAGGCGCAAGAAGAAGCTTACCTGTTTCTCCGGCGGTAAAAGGCGCTCAAAGGCTGCCTGCACTGCCTTGTTGAAATACGGATGGCGCATATAGCGTCCGTTAACAAAGAAGAACTGCTTATACCCTTTCTGCTTGGCGCTTTGCACAGAGCCCACAAAACCCTCAATCTTGACGATATCCGTATCAACCGACAGCGGCAGAAGCTGCTTGTCGTACGATTGGCCGTAGAGTCCGAGTATTCGCTGCTTAAACGAGCCTGCCTTCAGGTCAAGGGCAAGACTGTCATCCTTGTAAACCTTGAAGGACTTGTCATTATTAATCAGTGCCACTCTCTCAAACTCCTGCATCACATTGTTCATTTCCGTGATGTTGGACTTCAAAAACCGACGGCGGGCAGGCACATTAAAGAAAAGGTTGCGCACGGCAAAATTGGCACCGACCGGACACATCACCGGGTGCTGATCAATGCAGCGGGCTCCCTCCATGGTTATGCTTACCCCCATCTCGTCACTGGCAGTACGCGTCTTAAGTTCCACCTGGGCCACAGCTGCTATGGAGGCCAGCGCTTCGCCGCGAAATCCCATAGTGTGAAGGTCAAAGAGATCCTTGGCCTCCTTAATCTTCGACGTGGCATGCCGCTCAAAGGACAATCGTGCGTCAGTCTCACTCATTCCCTTGCCATTGTCAATCACCTGGATACAGCTCTTGCCGGCATCGGTGAGCCACAGCTCTATGCTGTCGGCACTGGCATCGACGGAATTCTCCAGCAGTTCCTTCACCACTGAAGCTGGGCGCTGCACAACCTCGCCGGCGGCTATCTGGTTGGCTACGCTGTCAGGAAGCAAGCGGATAATGTCAGACATGGCTTACTTTTTATTTTTCTTCAGTGTCTGGTACGGCACCTCACGGCGCTTGGTCTTCTGCAGCACCTTGTCGGCCGGCTTGCCGCGCCATTCAAAAAGGTCATATTTATCACGCGGCCTGATATAGTCAAACCACGCAAAGTTCTCCAGATATCGCAGCCTCGACGTCACGAACACTATGGGGTAGAAGGTGCCCTCGGCTTCGGCCGTCCATACATTGCTGACCTTCCTATCCTTGAAATATGTCTTCATCAGACTTGTCTCGGCATGGTTCATGGCAATGACCACGGTATCGTCCTTCACCTTGTCGTCAAGCTGGAAATAGTTTATGTTGACATTCTGTATGGCATGGCTTTCGCGCATCTCTCCGTCGGTGAAATACATATGCATCTCCTTACTGGCTATCTGGTTGAAGTTGAGCGAATCAAGCTGTTCGCACATCAGCGCCTGGTTGACCACATAGATGCTGTCGATGGTAGAGTCATTGAAGAAGGAGTGTATCTCCTCGCCCACAATCTGATTGCGCCCGTTCCACACGATGGGGTTGCCAAAGAGCGACAGGCGCCTTTCCTGACTGTTGAACGAGAGACTGTCGGCAACGCTCTGCACATCTTCGCG
>CADAZW010000040.1 GCA_902792555.1 uncultured Bacteroidales bacterium
ATTATCAGAAATTATTCAAAAATTTATGCCCAACGGCTTGCTAAATTGTGAAATAGTAAATTGTCCAATTGTCAAATTAAAATGACTCTTGACTCTTGATTCTTGGCTAAATCGTCCAATCGTGAAATCGTCTAATCGTCAAATTAAAATGTTCTCTAATTCTCAAATTCTTGAAAGCAAGACTCTTGTTCGTGGAATTCGTATAATTCGTAGTTGTTTCCCTTAAACCTGAATAACAATAAAACACTCATAAATTATCAAAAATTCTCAAATTCTTGAAAGCAAAACTCCTGTTCGTGAAATTCGTATAATTCGTAGTTATTTCCCTTAAACATGAATAACAATAAAACACCCATAAATTATCAAAAATTCTCAAATTCTTGAAGGCAAGACTCCTGTTCGTGGAATTCGTATAATTCGTAGTTATTTCTCTTAAACCTGAATAACAATAAAACATCCATAAATTATCAAAAATTCTCAAATTCTTGAAGGCAAAACTCTTATTCGTGAAATTCGTATAATTCGTAGTGAACTTCGCAATAAATTTCAAATATAATGAAGCTTCCTCTTTTAGTCAAGGTCCTTGTCGCCATAATGCTTGGCGTGCTGCTGGGCCATGTGATGCCCGATTTCGGCGTGAGGCTGATGAACACCTTCTGCGGCCTGTTCGACCAGTTGCTCAAGTTCTTCATCCCCCTCATCATCGTGGGGCTGGTCACTCCCGCCATAGCCGACGTTGGCGGCCGTGCCGGCAGGATGCTGCTCCTCACCGTGGTGCTGGCCTATGCCTTCACGGTGCTCAGCGGCCTGTTTGCCTACGGCTTCAGCACCGCCCTGTTTCCCTCGGCGCTGCCCAGCACGGGAGCCGCCATGTTCGGCCTCCAGTCGTCGGTGGCCAACGAGTATGCCCCCTTCTTCACCATTGCCGTACCGCCGCTGATGGACGTGATGACCGCCCTCGTGCTGTCGTTCAGCCTCGGCCTGGGCATGGCAGTGCTGCGCGGCAGCGTGCTCAAGCGAGGCTTTGACGAGCTGAGCGCCATCATCACCATGGTGATAGGCCGCGTCATCATCCCGCTGCTGCCGCCCTACATCTTCGGCATCTTCCTCAACATGGCCGCCGTGGGGCAGGTGGCCTCCGTGCTCACCGCCTTCGTGGCCATCGTGGCCATCATCTTCGTGATGACCGTGGTGCTCCTGCTGCTGCAGTATGCCGTGGCAGGCATCGTCACCCGCCGCAACCCCCTCAGGCTGCTGCGCACCATGCTGCCCGCCTACTTCACCGCCCTGGGCACCTCGTCATCGGCAGCCACCATCCCCGTCACCCTGCGCCAGACCGTCCAGAACGGCGTGGCGCCCTCCGTGGCGGGATTCACCGTGCCCCTGTGCGCCACCATCCACCTCAGCGGCTCCACCCTCAAGATCACCTCCTGCGCCGTGGCGCTGATGCTCATGCAGGGCGTCGCCTTCGACTTTGCCCAGATGCTCGGCTTCGTCATGATGCTCGGAGTGACCATGGTGGCTGCGCCCGGAGTGCCCGGCGGCGCCATCATGGCAGCCCTCGGAGTGCTGGAGGGCGTCCTCGGCTTCAGCTCTGCCCAGCAGACCTTGATGATTACCCTCTACATCGCCATGGACTCCTTCGGCACCGCCTGCAACGTCACCGGCGACGGAGCCATAGCCCTCATCATCAACAGGATGGCAAAGAATGGCGGGTCGCGTTGAGACATTCCCGCACTTTTCCAGTCCCCTTCTGCCTCCTTCTGTCTCCTTCTGCCTTTGGCAACCGACAGACAAACAACCTTCGACGCATGACAGAGCGCAAGGCACGATAATTCTTATCCCGAGAAGAAAAATCTAATCGCGCTGAAGTCAAATCTAATCGCGTCGAAACGAAAACTAATCGCGTCGAAGTCAAATCTAATCGCGCCGAAACTGACCACCTCCTCGCGATAAAAAAAATCCTTTACGCTATCAGAAAAGATCTTCAAACACACTATTTTTTTAGTGGTATCTTTTGGTACCTTTTGGTATCTTTTCTATTTTACAAACTCAAACAGGAAAAGAAAGAACGCGGATATGCTGGAGGCATTGATTTGTCGTAGTGCTTGCCCTGCGTCGTAGGGAGTCAGTCGGCTTTGCCTTCCTTGGGAGTGATGAGCGAGAGGATGACCTAACGGAACGTTACCCCATCGCCGGCAATCCCGGAGGCAAGCAGGTGGTGGGATGCCTCGATAAGGGAATGCCGAGGACAAAACCACCGTCGTGATTCGCGACACCGGTCGATGACCGTATGATTCGATAGAAGACAAGGGGGTAACAAAACGTGATACCCTTGGCGGAATGCCCGGCCATGCAGATGAAGAGGACAAGCTGAGTGAACGAATCGTTCTGTCAGGTCTGTGACCGTATGTTTCGTACGGTCATCGACTCTATGGGCAAAATGTGACGCCCTTGGCGCAACGCCCGACCATGCAGATGAAGAGGGTGAACGAAACGTTCACCGTCAGGTCAGTGACCGCACCTGGCGCGGACTGGCTAAAAGAAGCAGCGAGAGCAAAGCGGCAATGCCGCAGGCATCGCGAAGGCTCTGTCAGTGGTCGGCGAAGCCGGACTGACAAATAAGAGCCTGAGAGCGAAGCGGCAATGCCGCAGGCATCGCGAAGGCTCTGTCAGTGGTCGGCGAAGCCGGGCTGACAAATAAGAGCCTGAGAGCGAAGCGGCAATTATAGAATTTTGATTATCCGTGTTAATCCGAATAATCCGTGGTTAAAAAACACATCCGTGGTTAAAAAACACGGATCTCACGGATCTCACGGATTTTCGTTTCGCGCTTAGAGGAGGTGGCTGCGGAGCTTGCAACGCAGACGGGGGCGTATGAAAGTAACTATAACCGATAGGGGCGTATGAATTCGCTTATTTCTTCATATTAAACTATGTTAAAAGCCTTGCGTGTTTAACACAAAAGTGTTAACTTTGTACTGTCGTTAAGCTCTCGGATTGGCTCACGACTCATGACTCTAAATCTTCAACTTACCTCAACTGTGAATCGTTAACCTTCAACCCTTTAACCTTAAAAAGCTTTCGCAGATTTCTGCTCGGTGATTTCGGTATTTTCTATGGTGTTCTTTCGTTTTTATAGTATATTGACAAAAATTCAGTGCGAAATACGATGTTTATAACGAAAAAATCCTATTTTTGCATTCATAATACAAAACTTTTATCATGAAAAAGATTTACACCCTATTTATTCTGTTCGCGCTCACAGCGCTGTTCACAACCAATGCGAGTGCCGCAGACGGCGATGTTTTCGTGCTTCCTGTCGGACATATGGCTCCCGATGGTACACAGTCTTCGGTGTCAATACGCTTCAAAGTCGTGAGTGAAAAACACAAATATGTTAGCATAATCGGTGAAAAGGACAACGAAGGTAACTACCACAGCTGCATTATTGATGAAGGGAAAGATTACAGCGGCGAGATTTATTTGCCAACTATGGTAGTAAACACATCCAACGACGACGGCGAAGTCTACACCGTACGCTATATCGGAGAGTATGCATTCTACAACTGCTCAGCCAAGATCACCCTGCCCGGGTCTATTTCTATCATAGATAAATGTGCTTTCATAGATTATCAGTACGACGGCTATGACTTTAAGCTTCCATCCAGTGTGCAAAGAATAGGCCATGATGCCTTCCGTCGTGCAAAGATAAAGGGCATTTCCCTCAATGCCGGTTTAAGTAGTATTGAAAGTGGTGCTTTTGCTGATAGCGATATCGAGAGTCTGGTTATCCCCGGTACCGTTACCGATATTGGATATGCAATAACGCAGGGGTGCAACCAGCTGGAATACCTCGCCGTGACATATACCAACGAGACCTACTATTCTGACAACAACGTGGTTGTTGAGACCGAGAGCAAGAAGGTGGTTGCAGGCTGCAAAAGCTCTGTCATCCCCGACGATGTTAAAAGTATTGATGAGAGGGTTTTCTGGGGCACCAAATTTCGCAACCAGACCATAACCATTCCTGAAAGTGTTACATCTATCGGTTCTTGTGCTTTCCAGGAATCCAATATCAAGCACCTCATCATCCGCAGCAAGACACTAGAGATTGGGGCACAAGCTTTCATGGACAACTACGAGATGGAGCGCCTTGACTTCTACGGCGGCGACGTTACTATCCATAGCATAGCCTTCAAATTTTGCGAAGCACTCAAGGAGATGTGGTGCCATGACCACAAGCCCAAACTCGCGGAATCGGAGCGTGAGCAGTTCTTTAGTGTAGGCCCCGACTGGGGCCCCGCCACCCACAACGGCCAGACCAAGATATTCGCCAAATACCCTGAAGAGTTTACCGATGAGGTTGAGGGCATAGGCAATATCTGGGAGTATTGGTTCTATCCCCATATCTACGGTCTTGATGAGAACGTGATAGGCTCAGTCTATCTCGACGACTACACATGGCCCATCGCTGGGGAGGATGCCGACTTCACCGCCACCTCGCTCACCGAGCACGCCACAGTGAGCAGAGTGGCATACCGCGTTTACAACAATGGCTGGCAAGAGATAGACCCCTCGCCATGCGCCCTTAACGGCAAATTCGATATCGGTTTTATCATCACCCTTGACGAGGGCTACACCTTCGGCGACAAACCGGCACTCTATGTGGGTGGTGACCAAAATGACGTATATGTCAGGCGCTCTGACACAGAGATGGTCTTCATCATTAAGGATTATACGGTGCCTGCCCCCCCGGGCGGCATGCCAATCAAGTCGGTTAGCGTAGATGTGACGGAGCCCGTGGAGGGGCAGCCTCTCTCTACTAAGGTCACATGGCCCACAGGCATTGCTGCACTAAGGCAAGACTGGACTGTAAGCAATGTGGAGTGGACCGGCGACGACCCCGACATCGAAGACCTCGGCAACTACGACCCTAACAAGAGCTACACCCTCACAGTCACCGTAGAGGCCAGAGAGAACCATTGCTTTACTGAAGACGTGAAGGCTACGCTTAACGATATGCCAGCCGTTGCCAAGCACGGCTTCACGCCTGAGGGAGTGCCCACGCTCACTTTCTCCGTAGAGTATGGCAAGAAGACACCGAAGATGTACACCGTGTTTGACGGCGACCAGACCCTGACCTATTATTATGGCGACGGCTATGACAAGAGCAACCCCTATCATGAGTTCTACGACCCCGTCAACAACCCCTATGCCGTGCGCTTTGCGGGGTATGACATCAAAGTGACGCAGATTGTTATCGACCCGTCGATGAAGGACGCTCCGCTGACTTCAACGAAAGGAATGTTCTTTGGATATCAGGACACTGAAACACAAGAGTGGTATTGCCTGCTCAATGCGAAAGGAATACAGGGGCTGGAGAACCTCAATACAGCCGAAGTTACCAACATGAGTGATATGTTCAGGAGTCTGGTTTCTGTGAAGTCGCTGGATGTCAGCTCTTTCAATACAGACAATGTTGTGGACATGAGCAAGATGTTTTATTCTTGCTCAGGCCTCACGGCATTGGATATTACCAACTTCAATACCGACAAAGTGACGTCGGCGCATCGAATGTTTAGCAATTGCCTGAAGCTGACGACCATTTATTGCAATGGTGACTGGACATATAAATCAGGCTATGATATGTTTGTTGATTGTTCTAAGTTGGCAGGCGGCAAGGGCACTGAATATAATGAGAATAATACCGACGAGACCTACGCCCGTCCCGACGGCGGCGAGGATAAGCCGGGTTACTTCACCAGGACAGCGCCGACGCCTATCAACTACATCGGGCTGGAGCTCGAACCCTATATGTCCGAACTCAACCCGGGAGACAAAATGCCTCAAAATTTTTGGTCCACCTCCTGGGGCACCAGCCTCGATATCGCCAACTTCAAAGTGGGGGCTTTGCAGTGGTATTACGCAGACAAACCCAACGAAGAAGGCGACGGCCTGATGGCGGTGCCTGATGGTGAGGGATACGACCCTGCAACGCATTACGTGCTCATGGCCACCTTCCGTACCGACGAGGACTATTTCTTTGCGGACGATATCAACGTGACGATATTGTTTGAAACCAATGATTATAAGAACCCCATCTTCAGCAATAGCTATACAGATTCTCAGAACAGAAGTGTCCTTATGGTCATGTTTGATTGCCCTGCCAAGATAGTCAAGGGCGATGTCAACGGTGACGGCGATGTCAACACCGCCGATGTGGTGGCAGTATATAAATACATCGAGAAGGGCGAGGCCAGCGGCTTCACCCACGAGGCCTGCGATGTGAACGGCGACGACTCAGTCGACACCGCCGACGTAGTGGCCATCTACGCCGTCATCATCGGTGAGGAAGCCGGCAGCCGTGCGTTCCGCAAGCAGATGTCCAGACTCATGAGCAACTAACGACGCAACAACAGGCATCCGCCTCATAACACATGGGCTCCGCAGCAGGTTAGCTGCGGAGCCTATGCTGTTTGAGGAGGAAGGAGAAAGGAAAAAAGGAGGAAGGAGAAAGGAGAAAAGGAGGAAGGAGAAAAGGAGGAAAGAGTAAGGAGTCAAGCGGCGAGTATGCCGTTGTCTCAGCTTATTGATGACCAGTCGATGGCGGGATTGCGCAACTGGGCAAGGCGCTGCCATGTGGGCTGGTTCTGCGGGAGGCTGCGGTCGGGGTCGGCGGCAAGCAGCTGGGAGGCTGCCTCGCGGGCTGCCTCCAGTATGTCGTTGTCGCGCACGAGGTTGGCAATCTTGAGGTTGAAAAAGAGGCCGCTCTGCTGCGTGCCCTCTATGTCGCCGGGGCCTCGCAGCTTGAGGTCCTCCTCGGCAATGACGAAGCCGTCGGTGGTGCCGACCATAATCTCCATGCGCTTTCGGGTGTTGTCGGCGAGCTTGTAGCCGGTGACGAGCACGCAGTAGCTCTGCTCGGCTCCGCGCCCTACCCTGCCCCTGAGCTGATGGAGCTGCGCCAGGCCAAAGCGGTCGGCATTGATGATGGCCATGACGGAGGCATTGGGCACATCGACGCCGACCTCTATGACGGTGGTGGACACGAGGATGTCGAGCTTGCGCGAGAGGAAGAGCTGCATAATCTCGTTCTTGTCCTGGTCGCGCATCTTGCCGTGCAGCTTACCCACGCGCAGGTCGGGGAAGGTGGAGCAGATGGTGTCGAAGCCTTGCTCCAGGTCGCGCATGTCGCTCTTCTCGCTCTCCTTGATGAGGGGATAGACGATGTAGACCTGATGGCCCTCGGTGACCTCGCGGCGTATGAGCTGCGCCAGATGGTCGCTGCGCTGCTCATAGATATGGACGGTCTTGATTGGCTTGCGGCCGGGAGGCAGCTGGTCGATGATGCTGACATCGAGGTCGCCATAGACGGTCATTGCCAACGTGCGCGGTATAGGGGTGGCGGTCATGACGAGTATGTGGGGAGGATTGGTGTTCTTGTGCCACAGGCGGGAGCGCTGCTCCACGCCGAAGCGGTGCTGCTCGTCGATGATGGCGCAGCCGAGGTTGTGGAACTGCACGGTGTCCTCCAGCAGGGCATGGGTGCCCACGATGATCTGCACCTCGCCGCGCCTGAGCCCCTCGAGTATCGCCTCGCGGCGCTTGCCCTTGACGATGCCGGTGAGCAGCTCCACCCTGACGCCCAGCTGGCTCAGCATCCTGGAGATGGAGGCGTAGTGCTGCTCGGCGAGAATCTCGGTGGGAGCCATGATGCAGGCCTGGAAGCCGTTGTCGAGGGCGAGTATCATGGTCATCATGGCCACTACGGTCTTGCCGCTGCCCACGTCGCCCTGAAGGAGGCGGTTCATCTGGCGTCCGCTGACGAGGTCGTTGCGTATGTCCTGCATGACGCGCTTCTGGGCGTCGGTGAGCTGGAAGGGCAGCACCTCGGCATAGAAGCGGCGGAAGAGGTCGCCCACCTTATTGAATATAAAGCCGCGGTACTTGCCGTTGCGCTTCTGGGCAAAGGAGAGGATGCTGAGCTGCAGGAAGAAGAGTTCCTCAAACTTATGGCGATACTGCGCCATGGGCACCTCCTGCATGTTGGAGGGCAGGTGGATGCGGCGCAGTGCATCGTGGAGGGGAATGAGCTGGTGAGCGATGCGCATCTCATCGGAGAGAGTGTCCGCCACGCGCTGACTGCCCAGCTGACGGAAAGCCTCCACCACCAGCTTCTCTATGAAGCGCGAGTTGAGATTCTGGCGCTTCATCCTCTCGGTAGTGTGATAGACTGGGTGCAGACCCAGCTGCCCCTGCGGCAGCTCATCGCCCTTGATAATCTCCAGCTCGGGATGGGTGATACTGTAGGAGAGATTGAAGATGGCGGGCTTGCCCAGCAGCAGATAGTCGGCATCCCTGCGCAGCGACTTCTTGAGATAGCTGATGCCCTGAAACCACACCAGCCTGACGGAGCCCGTGGCATCGGAGAACGAGGCCTCCAGGCGGCGGCTGCGCCCCACCCCCTCCTCGGCAATATCACTTATGCGGCCACGCAGCTGCACATAGGGCATATCCTCGCGCAGCTGGCTGACGGTGTAGATGGTGGAGCGGTCAATGTAACGGTAAGGGAAATAAAAGAGCAAATCCCTGACCGTGCGTACGTCAAGCTCGGCAGCCATAGTGAGCGCACGCCCGGGGCCTACGCCTGGCAGATACTGGAGATTCTGGTCAAGGATGTTGTACATTTATTTGACAATTTCACGATTTCACGATTTGACAATTTATTGCCGCTGTGCAGAACGCGTGAGGAGTGAGGAGTTATGAATTAGGAATTAGGAATTAGGAGTTAGGAATTAGAAATTAGGAATTAGGAATGCCGAAGGCATCGCGAGCAGCTCGCCAGTGGTCGCGCCAACGGCGCGGGCTGGCAAAAAAAGAGCTGCGAGAGCGAAGCGGCAATGAGGAGTTAGGAGTTAGGAATTAGGAGTGAGGAGTTAGGAGTTAGGCGTTAGGAAGGATTGAAATTCAATTTTTCAATTTTTCAACTTTTCAATTTTATTCAATCGTCCAATCCCCTTACCTTGCCAGCGAGAACTTCATGCCGATGCCGAAGTCCTGCACGGTGGTGGGATAGGACGAGGAGGTAAGCAACGGCGTAGTGGTCTGGCGGTCATAGTATGCCGAGAGGCTGAGCAAGCGGCTCACCTGATACTCGGCAGCCAGTGAGAGCTTGAAAGCCTTGTTGCCGGAGGTGGCCTGTGAGAGGTCGGTCAGGATATTGCGGTTGATAGCCGTCTGGTCACGCAGCGAGAAGTCGGCACGCAGATTGAGCGAGTTGTTGACGGTGCCCTCATCGCGGCTGGAGGTGTCTTCCTCCTCCTCGTCGGTTTGCTTCTTGCGGCGGTTGACAATCTTTTTCTTCTTGCTGCTGCCGAAGAGCTTGAGATTGTTTATCTTGTATCCCATGCCGATAACGAAGTCGGACGACAATGCCTCGGTAATCTGCTGCGAGGTCATGCTGAGGGTGATGACGCGTGTGCGGTTGTATTTCAGCGAGCCGGTCAGGCTATTCTTGAGGGTGAAGCTGAAGCCCACCAGCGGCGAGAAGGCCTCGTTGATGGAGACGGTGCTGATATCGTACATCGACGAAGGAAGGGGATTGCCGGTGGTTGCGTCAGTTACGAATCCCAGGCCGTTCATGTAGCTATGATAGCTGCTGTAGGTGTTGTAGGAGCCCACGGCATAGATGCTCTTGTAGGAGTGCTCCAGGTTGAAGCTGCGGAAGTGTGACTTAAACCATGGTATGCGCATCAGTCCGCCGTAGGTGATCTTCCAGTTGGGCAGCAGTCGCCTGAGGCTGGGGAAGATGTCAAGGCTTGAGCCCTCGCCTCCACCGCAGTAGGCTGCCAGGAATGCCGGTATCATCACATCTGACGAATACTTGTTGACGGTGCCGTTGGCAGGGTCGAAGGGCTGGCCTGCCAGCGACGTGTTGGCAGGATAGACGGCATTGGCATACTGCCTCTCCACCCTCTGCTGATAGACATCGAGGTATCTGAGGAACTTCTCGAACGTGGGGCTGTGGTAACCGTTGCCGGCACTTCCAGTGGACGAGAAAGCCGTGGAGATGCTGATGGTGCTCATCTGGAAGGAGCCGCTCTCGGTGGTGGGACGGCCTGCATACATATACTGTATGCTCTTCGACTTGGAGGTTACGCGAGTGGCGTTGAGGTCAATCTTGAGATTAGGTATGGGCTCCAGAGTGGCAGTGATCTGCAGATTCTCGTTGTTGTTGGTGGTGGCTGGAGTCGATACGCTGTCATTCATCAGCAGCCATCCGTTGCGCGCTGCCTTGTCGATATACGACTCGCCGGTCAGTCCGAAGGCAAAGTCCACTCCAGGCGCCAGCGGACTGCCGTGGCCTGAGCGCTGGCCGAAGAAGTCGCCCACATTGGGCAGGAATCCGGGCAGCGACATATTGTAGCTGTTGGTGTAGCTGAAGCTCACATTGCGCACCATCATGGCGAAACGGGCGGCAGCACGTGCAATCTTATACCAGGGCTGGTCCTCGGCAGGCTTGGCCTTCTTGATGGTCACCTTGAGCTTGGCGGTGTCTTTGCTCAGTATGGATATGGAGTTGTTGTTGAGTACCTTATAGCGCAGCACATAGCGCTTGCCGTCCTGCCGCAGGGCACTGACCTTCAGCTTCTTGGTGCGCTGGTTGTGCTTGAGGGTGAAGGTGCTGTCGGGGAAGAGCTGGATTTCCTGCTCAAAGAATTTCTCCTCGGGCTTTTGGTTGGCGGCACCCTTAGCGTTCTTGCCGGTGCTGGAGGTGGTGCGCTTGGTGCTGGTGGTGGAGTAATACTTGTTGGTCTTCCTGAGGAAAGGCACCAGATTGTATAGCTCCTCCATCTGCAGGCGGCCGTTGACCTTTACGTTGCGCGAGTTGTTGATGGTGTTGCCCAGGGTGGAGCCGTCGCTGAGCGTGGTGCCTCGATCCCAACCATACTGGGAGTCGAAGGCCAGGTCGGCGGTAATCCACTTGAAGAGGGGGAACTTGTTGATAGGCAGTTTCCACGACAGGTTGAACGACTGGCTGAACCTCAGCGGCGTGCCAAAGTGCTTGATGCTGTGCATCACTGAGTCCTTCCATATGCTGTACTCGTCGGGGAAGAGGCTCTTGTTGACAGGCACATAGGGCTCCATAATCTCGGCGTTGGTGGCTGACTTGAGCGACATATGGATGTCGCCGGTGAGGTCCCAGTTGATGCCCATGGAGCGATTCCAAAGGAAGTCCTGCGACCATGTCATGGGTATCGACTGGTCCATCAGGTTGTCCATGTCGCGCTCCTGCAGCTCGAAGTAGGTGCGCGTGATGTCGGAGTTGAGCGTCACGCTCTGCGGCCAGAGGTTGAACTTCTGCTCCTTGAGCAGCTTGAGCCAGCCCATCTTCGACTTGTCCTTGAGCTTCTTGAACGGCTCCAGGGGCTTCCAGTCGGGTGCGTAGGAGTAACCAATGTTGAACTTCCACGTGTCGTCGTTCTCAAACACGGTGGTCTCGCCGGCTGTATGACGGTGGCTGTGGGAGTAGCTCACCGAGAAATTGGCGGGGTCGTAGGGCATGGGATGGCGCTTGCTGGCAATATCGAAGCGGGCATTGCTGATGGAGAAATTGGTGTTGACCGTGGTAGAGGTAACAATATTCTCCAACGAGTCGCGCTCGGCCTTGGTGGTGCAGGCGTCGAGGGCGTCGTCCAGCTTCATGTCGGTGTCCAGCGGGTTATACTTGGGCTTGACCTTACGCTTGGAGTAGGAGTAGTAGAGCGGTATGCGTGCCTTGGCCTTCTCGGGGAAGAACTTGCCCAGCTGCACATTGGTGGTAAGGGAATATTCGTAGAGGTCGGTGTTGCGGCGCTCCTGCACACCCTGCTCCAGGCCGCCGAAGCCTGCCGTCTCCACATGGCCCTGCAGTGCCACCGAGGCAAAGTCTGACACCTGCACATCCAGCTTGGAGCGCGCTGCCCAGCCACCCTCATCGGTGTAGTCCTGCAGGCGGAGCTCGTTGACCCACACCTCGGCGCTGCGCACTCCTCGCGAGTTGTTGCGCACGCCGATCATCATGGTGCGTACCTCGCCCAGGGTGGGATTGCCCATCACGGTTATCTTGTTGTTGGGCGCATCATCGTCATACTCAAAGTAGGGCGCCGTGAAGGAGGCATTGCCTGCCGACTTCTCGCGGTTGCGGTTCTTCTTGATGGCGGTAAACTTGCTGAGGTCGATGTCGAGCATGTTGCTGGCCGGCCATACGGCGCGGCAGTCAGCCTCGGTATAGGTGTCGTAGTGTCCCTTGGGGGTAAGGATGAGGGGTATCTCGTATTCGTAATAGTTGTTGCGGTAGTCGGAGCCCAGGCGGATGAATACCGAGGCCTCGTTGTCCTTGAGGTTGATGTCGTCGGTCAGGGCATTGGCGTGTACAAACATCTGTATGTGCTTATACTGGCGGAGGTCCATGCCGCTGGTCTTGTAGATGGCACGGCTCTCGCCCGAGGGCAGGTTCTTGACCGTTATATTGAGGGCCTGCTCATTGTTCTCTGTCAGCTGGCTGTTGTTGCGGTCCACCACTCGCGAGATGCCCGGCGGCAGCACGTAGTTCACCGGAGTCTTGTCGTTGTTCTCCTGTATGCTGATGGCCGACACGTCGAGCTCGCCTTCGGGCTCCTTGGTGGAACCGCCGGTGAGCGAGTGCTCATAGTTGCGCCATTCGCCGCGCACCAGCTCGAGGGTGCCGAAGCGCAGAATGGTGGGCTTCTCAAAGTTGGTCATATACATACGCATGAAGCGTATAGACGAGAAGTCGTTGATGTTGCCCTCCTTCTTGATATAGTTGGCCAGAGGAATGCGGAAGAGATACCATTCCACATTCTCGCGGTTGCCGTTGCGCAGGCCGACGCTGGCGTTGCGGTGGTCCACTATGTAGCCCGTGCCCACCCTCATGCTGTCGGGATGCAGGCGCACGCGATATTCATAATAGTTGTTATACTCATTGAGGGTATAGTCCTGGTTGATGTCCTCCACGTCGGGGCGAGTCTTGTAGGCCGTGGAGTAGCTCTCGCGGTTGGTCTCGGAGTCGGCGGAGTTACCCTGCGGGTTGTTGATGCGCAGGTAGCGGTCGAGGATGTTGACGCGGGCCTCGTCGAAGTCGGTGCCGCGGAAGTAGTGGAAGTTGTCGCCCGCGGGGTCTTGGGAGATGCTGTCATACACAGCGGTCTCCACCTTGGAGCGTATCTCGTTGAGATAGTCGATATAGCTCTGGTGTTCGCGCTCCTCATCATCGGTCAGTCCATTGAAGCCGATATCCTGGCGTGCCCTGGAGCCGCTGTTGGTGGTGAAGGCATAGGTCACGGCATTCTGGGTGGCAAACTTGCCCCAGTTGTTGGTGCTGTAGGTGGCAGAGCTGGCGTCGAGGCCCAGTCCGCTCTCGTATGACTTGTGGCCGTCCCTGAGGATATCCTCGCTGATATCGCCCAGGTCGATGTAGAAGTCGCCACCCAAGTTGCTGTTGCCCTGCTGGCGTGAGTAGATGAAGGGGTCGAGCATCCAGAACTCGATGTACTCGATGTTGGCAGCCTCAAAGTCGGTGGTCTCCAGCGAGCGCATCATGCCGCCCCAATGCTCGGCGGGGTTCTTCAGGTTGCCCTTGCTGTCAACGTCGGTGTTAAGGTTGTAGGGACCCCGGCGGTCGGGATAGTAGGCCAGGTTGAGAATGTCGAGCGTCTGCGACTGGCCGTAGGTCAGCTCGCGGTTGGGGAAAAGCTCAGTGCGATAAACCTCCCTCACATAGTGGTTGCTAAGCTGCTCCACATCGCTCTTGATGTAGCCCGGGGTAAGCGACGATGAGCGGCGGGTGAACAGGGGGTCGATGTAGTACCAGCTCAGCAGGGCGCGGTTGTAGCCGTAGCGCACGTCGTCAATCAGGCTGCTCTCGCTGAATCGCAGCGGGGTGGAGCTTATCACCCACTCGCTGGGAGTGGTCACGTTGATTGACGACTTGGTGTTCTCAAAGTCGTCGATATACGATGAGCCCGCCTGGCTCTGGTCGTTCTTGCCGGCAATGAGCTGGGCAAACTCAGCGCTGAAATTGATTTGCGACGGCTGCTCCAGCCTCAGCAGGGGCAGCTTGTCGAAGAGGTCGGTGAGCCACTGGCTGCGCTTCTTCCAGTTGATGTTGAGGCCCCAGATGGTATTGTTGAGAGGCTCGGCGCCCATAGCCACCTTGGTGGTGAGCGACTGCTCCTTGAGGTGCATGATGGTACCGCCTATCATCAGGTCCTTTGAGAAGTCGTACTGCCAGTTGAGTCCCAGCATCGTCTTGCGCTGGAAGGCCTCACCGTCGTTGCTCTCCAGGCTCACGCTGACGGCGGTGCCGGCATCCAGTATGCTCTGGTTGATGATGGTCACCTCGCCGGCAGTATAGTTGACGGTATAGTCGGTGTTCTCCACCAGCGTCACGCCGCCGGCGGTAACCCTCACCGACCCTCTGGGCACATTGACTGAGCCCAGCGAGATGACATTGCTGCTGCCCGAGCCCTTAAACTGGCCAGTGAGCATAAACTTGTCCTTCTCCACCACCTGCTTGGCCCTCACCAGGGTAGAGTCGTAGAGCTCGTTGAAGACATACTTGCTGCTCACGGCATCATTGCCTATGGCCTTGGCCAGATTGGCTCCGAAGGGCTCTGCCGAGGGGAAGAACACACGGCCCGTGGAGCGGTCGACGGTGTAGCCGTCCACAAAGTCGAAGTAGCCGTTGGGGTGAGGCTGCTGCTTATTGTCCAGGCGGTCAAGGTTGAGCATTGAGAGCAGCGTGCGGTCCTTATACTGAGCCTCGGGCAGATAGGTGAGGTAGACGCCCGTGGTGTCGCTCAGGTATTTGATGTCGAGCCTGAACTTGTCGGCCTGCACCGAGCTGGCACCCAGGTTATAGACATTCTTCATCATCAGGTCCCAGTTGGCCATGGTTGGCGTATTGGCGGCATTCTTCAGCGCCTTCACGTAAAGGCAGGTGGTGTTGTCGCTGCGGTCGGTGGAGAACTCGCCCACCTGGTAGGTGGTGCCCATGTAGGTGTACTCATAGGCCACGGCCAGCACCTGGTCGGTCTGCAGGGTGGTCTTGAGCGATATGTAGCCCAGCGTCTTATTGACGGTATATTCGCTGCTGCTGAGCAGCTTGGCGCTCTCTATCTTCTCATAGTCCACGCCGCCCTCCAGGCCCGCGGCACTCATGGTGGAATAGACCTGGCTTATCTGGCGGGCATCGGTATAGCTGGTGTTGATGGTGGAGTAAAGGTCGTTGCTGCCGTTGGCGGGATTGGCGGTGCCCGTGGCGTGCCACTTGGAGTTGCTGATATGGTTATGCTCCGCCAGGTCGGGGAACGCCACTATGTTGCGCGTGTTGGTGGTGGTGTTATTCTTGTTGGTCACCCATACCTCGATGCGGTTGATTGTCACTCCGCTCGTCACGTTGGGCAGGCTGGCCATCCAGCGGTCGTAGTTGTCGCGGAAGAAGTGGCCCAGGAAGAAGTGGCGGTTGGCCTCATAGGCATTGCCCGCTATCTCGAAGCTCGTCAGCTGATTGCCGCCACTGGCGCTCACCGACTTGCTCACCGACTTCTTCTGGCTCACGGCCACCTGCAGCTTGAGCTTGCCGAACTGCATGTCGGTCCTCAAACCGAAGAGGCTGCTGGCGCCGGTCACCAGCGAGTTGTTGCTCGGCAGGCTGATATTGCCGGCCTCCACCAGCTTGATTATCTCGTCCTCCTTGCCCTCATACTTGAGCTTGAGGTTCTTCATGTCGTAGTCAAACGAAGCCTCAGTGTTGTAGTTGAGGTTCATGTCCATCTTGTCGCCAATCTTGCCCTGCACGCTCACGTTGACCTTCTCGTCAAAGTCAAAGCCCGTGGTCTTGCGGTTGCGTATAGGCAGCGAGGGATTGTCGATGTCCTTCATGTTGACGCCGATCTTGAGCTCAGCCTCGCCCTGCACCTTCACCTGCACACCGCCAGGACCGAAGATCTTCTCCGCCGGACCGAGGTCAAACTTCATGTCGGTGAAGTCAAACTTCTTCTTGCCAGCCTCCTCGAAGGCATCCTGGTTCTTGCGGTTGAAGTAGGCCGCCATGCTGCGCCTGAGGCTCCAGCGCTCATACTCGTCCTTGGTCATCAGGAACGGCGCATTGAGATAGCTGTCGCCAATCTTGGTGCCCAGCTTGTAGCCGCCGGTCAGCTCATCGTAGACGGCCTCCGTCTTGGCATTCTCCGCATCCTGCAGGTCGGCCATCCTCGTGTCAAGGTCCTTCTGGCTCACGGGCGCCGTCCTCTTCACGCCGTAGCGGGTGGAATCCATCTCACCATTTGAGGTTTGAGGATTGAGGTTTGAGGTTTCACTCTCAACTCCGGACTCCTCACTCCTAACTCCTAACTCCTCACTCCTAACTCCTAACTCCTCACTCCTAACTCCTAACTCCTCACTCCCAGCTCCTAATAGTGAAATTGTAAATTACTTTTCGTTTACAGTGCTTTCAGTGCCTGCTTGATTATCTGCTCAGCCTTGAGGTCGGGCTCCTTTGCCAGCAGCTCCTTCACCACCTTCTTGGTGGGAGCCGGTGAGAAGCCGAGCATCTGCAGCGCAGCGATGGCCTCCTCGCCCTCCACGCTCAATTGGCCATTGGCCACTGACGACTGACCATTGGCGCTAACCGCTGACCGCTCAACACTGACCGTTCTTACCTTGTCCTGCAGCTCCACGATGATGCGCTGCGCCGTCTTGCCGCCGATGCCCTTCACCCGCTTGAGCATGCCGTCCTGGCCGTCAGCAATAATGGCGGCCAACTCAGGGGCGGGATATGCAGAGAGAATCGTGCGGGCAGTGTTGCCGCCCACTCCGCTCACGGAGATGAGGAGCAGAAACAGCTCGCGCTCTTCCCTGGTGGCGAAGCCGAAGAGCACCCAGGCATCCTCGCGTATGTCTTCGTAAACATAGAGAAGCCTCTCCCCAGCCCTCCCCTCAAGGGAGGGAGCTTCCCCCTGGAGGGGGGCTCTTTTCAGCGTATCATACGAACTCAGCGAGATGTTGAGCTCGTACCCAACACCCGCTGCCTCTATCACTGCCTTGGCCGGCGTAAGCTCCGCCAGCTGGCCTTTTATATAGTCTATCATAGTATGTGCGTATGCGTTACAACATATAATAACGCAAGAAACGCACATTTATTGCACAACGTCGCCTTCAATTATCAATTTATACACATTGACCACATCGGAGGTGTTGACCTCGAGGTTGCCGTCCACGTCGACGAAATAGTCCACCTTGCCCGACTCGGTGCCGCTGATGATGTAGCTGTAGATGGCCACCACATCGGCGGTATTGCAGCTTCCGTCAGCATTGGCATCGCCGCGCAGCGGCAGCTCCTTGATATTCGCAAACCGGCTCCACACCCAATCATTGTTTTGGTAGGTTTCGAGGCTTCCCTTGGGCACATAGAGCGTGGCGCTGCCATACACGCCGTCGTAGAACGGAGTCGTGGACTTATAGCCCCCTTTCGGTCCCGGCGGCTCGGTGCCGTAGCATACCACGGTGCTGAGGGCGAAGCCATAGTGCACATTATAATCCAGCGTCTTCACCGATGCGGGCAACACCAGCGTCCTCACCCTCGGAGGAATGCCGTAGCTCCCGATATGCTCCAACGTGGGCGGAAGCGACAACACGTACACGGAGGTATTATTAAAAGCACTTCCCACCAAAGTCGTAATATGCGCCTTGATATTTACTTTGTCAATGGCACTTACGTTGAATGCACTCTGCTTTATATCCGTCACGCTCTCCGGCACCTCGAGGTAGTCCATCTTGACTCCATGAAAAGCGTATTCTGCCAGCGTCTCCACGTCGTCGGGGATAACCGTGGCAGGCGTGCCGAGCACCAGAGTATTGGTCTCTGTTTCGATGATGCTGTTGCAGTCGTTGCGGCTGTCATACTTCGTGTTACCCTCCTCCACCGTCAGGTGCTTGAGTGAGCAGTAAGCGTATGCTGTGGGCACCACCTCTGTGGTAGCCGCAGGAATGGTCACCTCGGTCAGCCCCGTATCGCGGAATGCCTCAGCTCCAATGCGCGTAACTGTGGGTGGAAAAGTGAACTCCTTCAGCTCTGTACATCCGAAGCACATCCTGTCGGGCACCTCGGTGATGCCGTCGTGCAGGGTGACGTTAGTCAGTTTGGTGCAGCCGTAGAACAAATCGCTGCCTATCTTCGTCACCGTCTCGGGCACAGTAAACTCCGTGAAGCCGCACTGCGCAAATGTGGCTGTCGGCAGCTCCGTAATGCCACTATGGATGCCTACCCTCGTCAGGTTGCCGCAGCCTTGGAACACACCCGTACCGAGGCTGTTGATGGTCTTCGGAATGTCAAACTCTGCGAAGTCGGCGCCACTGAACACATAGTCGCCCAGCTTTGAAACAGAGGAAGGAATCTTCGTATTCTTGCAAGCCACCACCAATGTGGCAGTAGCACTCTCCACAATACCGTTGCAGTTGTTGCGGCTGTCAAACTTCGGATTGCCAGCCTCCACGCTCAGACTCTCAATAACATTGTAGGGAAATGCCCCGGCGCCGATTTCCTTCACCGTCCATGGCACCGTGATGCTGCGTAGTTTGTTGCATCCAGCGAAGACTCCCGAACCGATGCTCTCCGTGCCGCCGTTGAGCTCCACCGAAGCCAAGATGGTGCAGTCGGCAAAGGCTCTCGAGCCAATGGAGCGTACTGACCCGGGGATATTGATGCTCTCGAGGGCGCAGTTGTAGAACGCATTTTCACCTATCACCTCAAGGCTCCACGGCAGGTCAATGCTGTGCAGACCCCAGCACGCCCAGAAGGCGCCCCTGGCAATTTCTTTCAACCCACCCGGTAGGCGAATATTGTGGCTATAGCAA
The DNA here is from genome assembly GCA_902792555.1 of uncultured Bacteroidales bacterium. Taxonomy (GTDB): domain Bacteria; phylum Bacteroidota; class Bacteroidia; order Bacteroidales; family Bacteroidaceae; genus UBA6382. The sequence goes on from CADAZW010000040.1 coordinate 18,922, forward strand.
TAACTAAAGGAACTCGGGCCAGCCTTCACCACAGTATAGTTCTGCCCCTGATACTGCACCTCGTCGGGAATCCATATATCATCGGTAGAACTACCACTCAGCGCCTTCTCTATCTGCGCCGTCATCTCCCCGGCGGAGAGGATGGAATACCTCACGTTGCCCACCTCAAAGGTCTGAGCCGCAGCGCAGAGCCACATCCCCAGCAAGAGGGATAAAAGAGTAAGTCTTTTCATGATTGAAAAATTCTTGATTGTAAAACAGTACATATCTTTATGCCTTAGGCATTGCAAAGATAACAAGTCATTTCGTAACCGCCAAATTTTACGGTATAAAAATATCAGGCCACCGGTTATCAGCACGGCGCACGGCTTCCGCTAAGCCGCCACACATCAGCCTGCGCTGGACGATACCTGTCTTAACAAGTCCCATGGTTTTTAAGGTTAAAAGGTTAAAAGGTTAAAGGTTAAAAGGTTAAAGGTTAACGATTCTCGGTTGAGGAAAGTTAAAGAATTGAAGAATTGAAAAATGGAAGTCGCCTCCGGACTTGGCTAAACTATCAACTATCAACTATCAACTATCAACTATCTCCTATCTCCGTGCTCTCGCGAAAAGCATTACAAAGATAACACTTTTATGTTAAACACGCAAGGCTTTTAACATAGTTTAATATGAAGAAAAAAGCGAATTCATACGCCCCTATCGGTTATAGTTACTTTTTCATACGCCCCCGTCTGCGTTGCAAGCTCCGCAGCCACCTCCTCTAAGCGCGAAACGAAAATCCGTGAGATCCGTGAGATCTGTGTTTTTTAACCACGGATTATTCGGATTAACACGGATAAGTATAAATTCTATAATTGCCGCTTCGCTCTCAGACTTTCTTTGTATGTTGCCACCGGCTTCGCCGACAGCCAACGAAAGTCTTCGCGATGCCTT
>CADAZW010000041.1 GCA_902792555.1 uncultured Bacteroidales bacterium
TACTTCCTCGCTTGATGTCAGGTAAACTCGAAGTAAACATAAAATAAATAAGATATTATGAATATTACAAAACCTACTTTATCAGAGAAGTACGATTGGAGCAAACCAGTTCCCATTGTAGCCTTGTTGGGTATGAAGTTTAATATACCAACCTATCAGCGTGGGTATAGATGGACAGAAACTCATGTCAACGACCTGTTGAACGACATTCAAAATTTCATAGAGTCGTTCAATGGGAAAGGCATAGGAACAGATGATTTCTATAGCCTTCAGCCTATTGTTGTTAAATGGAATAAGGAAAAGGGAAGATGGAATCTAATAGACGGTCAACAACGAATGACTTCAATTTTTCTTGTTATCAAATACTTCAACTGTTTGGGGGTTAAAGTTAATTGGCCTCAAATAGGGTATGAAACAAGAAAAAACAGTGAAGTATATTTGAACAGTTTGAACATTGATACAAATAATCCTGACGCAGAACCAGAAGGTCGTGATTCCGGTAATAATTTGATTGATAATAATACAAATATTGATTTCAGATATATGGCTCGGGCTTTTGCTGCTATAAACAAATGGTTTATAGAAAAAGGCCAGTCGTTTGATCGATACAGATTTCAGGGAATATTTCTGCACAACACAAGGGTTATCTGGTATGAACTCCCCGATGAAGAAGATGAGACGGAATCCTTTACAAAATTGAATCTTGGCAAGATTCCATTGACTAATGCGGAACTTATCAAGGCTTTATTTTTGAATAGTTCGAATTTTAAAAATGATCATACAAGTGCGAATGAGGTAAAATTGGAGCAGATTAAGATTGCTGCCGAATGGGACCGAATAGAGAATACACTTGGAAATGACGAGTTTTGGCTGTTTATTCATGAGCTTGATTATAACAAACCCAATAGAATTGATTTCATTTTTGATTTGATAGAGCAATGTAATGCCTTAAACATTGACCTATCAAAGGCGAAATTAGGTGACGACGAATACCGCACATTCCGATACTTCAGCGAGTTTTTCTCACAGACAAATAAACCTAATTGCGATTTTTCTGTCACCATAAAAGAGAATTGGAAGAAGGTGAAAAAATACTTCCAAAATATTTGAGGAATGGTTCAATAACCTTGAGATATATCATTACGTGGGGTATATTACTGCAATAAAAGGATCTAAGGCGATACCTGAGTTAATAACCCTATGGGATAAAAGCACACAAATAGAAGACTTCATCGGGGAATTGAAAACATATATCAAGAAAAATATCACCAAGACTATTAACTTGGATCAGCAATATGAAATTGAATATGTGGATGATAGTGAGAATACAAAGCGATACCCTGCAAAAACAAGCGCCAAACCCATTTTCCTGCTTCACAATATTCTAACTGTAATTAGCCAGAATAGGCAACTGAAAAACAAGAAAGAATATGATGAACGGGTATTTTATAAATTTCCTTTTCATTTATATAAAAAGGAAAAATGGGATGTTGAGCATATAGATTCCAACACAGAGAATCCTTTGAATGAATTGAAGGATCAGAAAGAGTGGATAGCATATTCCTTTGAAGAAATTGCCACCTCTTCTGACAATTATGAGGCTCTAAAAAATGAAGTGAAAGAATTTATATGCTTACCTGATGAAACAAAGGAAGATGAATATAATCCTAAGTTCACAAAATTGCATGATGAGATTCTGAAACAAGTAAAAAGTGAAGGATTGCAAGATAATAAACTAAAAAACCAAATTGGCAATTTCACTTTATTGGATTCAAAAACCAACAGAGGCTACGGCAATGCATTGTTCCCCACTAAACGCAGATGGATTATCGGGAAGGATCAGGGAATTAAGTATGATGTAGAATATGATGAGAACTGTGACAAAGGCTACAGAATCATAGAATCAAAAGGACAAATTGCATTTGTCCCGCCTGTAACAAAACAAGTTTTTCTGAAATACTACACTACTATGCCTAATGACAATTTGTCGTGGTGTATTGATGACTTTGAGTGTTATAGAACGAATATGGAGAGATTATTAAACGAAGAAGGTTTTATCTAAAAAACAATGTTATGAAAGTTACAACATTTTGGTCTTTGCTAAAGGACAATAAAATAACCATACCCATTGTGCAACGAGATTATGCGCAAGGAAGAGAGGATCAGGTCAAAGTAAGAAAGAGGTTTTTAAAGAGTCTTACACGTGCACTTAAAAGAGAGAAAAATGTTCTTCTTGATTATGTGTATGGGAATCAAGAGAATGATAATATTACTCCTCTTGATGGTCAGCAGCGATTGACTACTTTATGGCTTTTGCATTGGTATTTGGCAATGAGATTGAATCTTATTCAGAATGAAAAGATAAAAAAAACTCTTCTGAAGTTTTCTTATGAGACAAGAGTCTCTTCATCAGATTTTTGCGAATCATTATGCAACGAGTCTATATCCAGTGTCAAAGATATTGAGAAAAAAATCTGGTTCTATTCAAGTTATAAAAATGAGCCCACTATATCCGCTATGCTTAGAATGTTAAAAGGCACCGGTATGGAAGATGGCATTGATGAAGTTTTGAAATCTTCAAACAATGCGGAATTGCAGTCATATTGGGATAATTTAACGCGAGATTATCAAGACAATGAGCAACCTCCAATTGCATTCTATTATTTCCCATTGGAGAAATATAGATTGACGGATGACTTATATATCAAAATGAATGCGAGAGGAAAGGCATTGACTGATTTTGAAAACTTCAAGGCGGATTTTCTTGATTTGGTGAAAAAGAGATTTAAGGAGGACAACAGTTCTCTCGCTGAGGAAGAATTGGAAATAAAAGCAAGCAACCGTAAAGTTGAGTTTGCGTCAAAAATGGACAATGACTGGACTGACATTTTTTGGATATTTAGAACTGAGAATGATATAATAGATGATATTTATCTTGCTTTTATAAATCGTTTTTTCTTGAATTATTTGATTGTATCTGACGATACGGTATCAGCAGATAAATGGGAAAGCAACCTTCAAGAGAAAGCCGAAAATAGTCTAGGTAAGAAATTGTATAGGGACGAACTGTCTTTTGATGATTTTGAATTGTATGAGAAGAAAATAGATGGAGCCAAGATACAGGCATTAGAGAATTGTTTGGTTTCTATTTCAAAAAACAAAGATTATTTAGATACCATTCAGGATCTTTGCTACCCAAAATGGGAAGATGTTAATAGAAATCCCATAAAAGACAAAGGAAATCTGATTCCACAATTCTATTTTATCCCCAAGTATTATAAAACAGAAGAGAACGGGCGCCAAGTCTATAAGGTGAATGAGATAACTTTGCAGGAAAGAATAGCCTTCTATGCTGTTTGTGTTTATTTGGAGAAAGGAGTTTTTGAAGAGAACTCGTTTGTTGATTGGATGCGAATTGTATGGAACTTCATTGAAAATGTTAGTGGTCACTACAGCGTTAGCCTGTTTGTGAATGAATTACGTCAAATTCACAAGCTGAAGGAACACTCTCATGATATAGTTTCATTTTTGAGTAGTGTTGATTGCAATAATTCTATCTTTACGTTAGATGCTATTAAGGAACAGGTTAAGGAAGAAATAGTAAAAGCTAAAAAAATAGCCCAACGTACAGAAACAGAAAAAGGTACAGTAATTCAAATTGACAAAATATGGAAGGGAAAGATTTTAGATGCTGAGAATGCGTTGTTTTTCCGTGGGGCTATCAGGTTTTTGTATCGTGACGAAAATGGCGCAGAGGATTGGGACAAATTTGAAGACAAGTTGAGAAAGGCAAAAGAGTGTTTTACGAAAGACGGTGAAACAAAGGGCGACATAATTCTTCTTCGTACATTTATCTCATTGTTTGGCGACTGGGAGAACCATTTCAAAGAGATAAACTTTGATAATCAAAAAGATACATGGCGGAGGAATTTATTAAATGCCAAACTGCAGAAACCTGTAGCTGAGTTACTAAATGGGACATCCTGTGATTTTAATTCTTTTACCTCGACTTTTAATAATCCATATTATCGTTACATACAGAATTATATAGTGAAAACAACTATGCTCAACACATTGGTAGAGGGTTGCTACTTGCACCATCGAGAAGATTGGTGTAATGGTGTTTGGGCATTACATCCGTATAATGCAAAGGCAGAATGGAAAATATATTTTTTGCATTCTAGAAATGAGTTACTTTGCTCAAATAATGATATCACTTTTTTCGATGAGAATATGAACTCTCGTAGGGAAAACAAGATTTGTTGGGGTAAAAGCATTCGATTCACATATAATAACAGAGACTTTATGTGGACAAACGAAAACAAGATTCATTTAATGTCTGAAGATGGTAGTGGTATCATTCAAGATAAATATTTTGATGGTTGTAAGCCTTGTGAAGAAATGAATTGGAAAGATTTCAAGGAAAAATTAGAAGGTTTGATGAATTTGTCCCCGCTAACCGTTCAACGTTAACCGCTAACCGCTAACCGCTCAACGCTTCTTCGGCTTGATGTTGAGGCGGTAGATGGCGTGGAGCATCACGTAGCGGGGCAGCGAGTTGTGGTATGTCTCGGTGCGGCCCTGCGAGTTGAGCACCTGCGAGATGTTGCTCAGGTTGCCGAGGATGTCGAATCCGTCGAGGGCGAGGGTGAGGCCGAGCTTGGGTATGGTCTTGCTGATGCGTGCGTTCCACACGAGGTCGTTGGTGTTGGAGCCTGCGTTGGCGTAGCCTCGGTGGCAATAGAGGGTGAGGTCGCTGACGAGCTGCATGTGCCAGGGTAGGGCGAGCTGGGAGGTGAGCCCGTAGTTGAAGTCCCAGAGGTTGACGGACGTGAAGTCGGCGCGTGAGGAGGCTGAGTGGCCGTAGCCGACGTAGCCGCGCACTCCCACTTTGCTTTCCTTGCCGAGCTTATAGCTGAGGGCGAGGTCTTCGGTGGTCCAGTAGGTCATGACGCTGCTGAGGGACGGTGCGGCGCCGGTGTCGGTGCCCACGAGGTCCATGCCGTGCACGATGCGCGAGCCTGTCTTGCTGTCGAGGCTGAATTTCTTGAGTTTGCCGAAGGCGCGATGGAAGTCGTAGTCGAGCTGCAGGGTGTAGTTGCCGTTGACATTGCCGGGAGTGTAGGTGCGTATGCCGCTGGTGCGGTCATAGACGTAGCCCATGGCGACGGCGTTGTGGGAGATGTTGTAGGTTAGGGAGAGTCCATGGCGCAGTTCTTTCTGTTCGTTATCTATCATGAGGTGGAACACTGCGTTGTGGGTGGTGGTGTTGCGCAGGTGCGGGTTGCCGTAGTAGATATTGAGGGGGTCTTCGTCGTTGAGTATGTTGAGTGCGTATATCATCGACGGCGGTGTGTGGGTGAGTGTGTAGGAGATGTAGAAGCCGTGCGTCATATTGGCCCAGTTGCGCCCTATCCAGAAGCTGGGATTGAAGAAGGTGTTGTTGCGCTTGGTGAGTCCGCTGTAGGCTGCGCGTGTGTAGTCGAGCCGGTCGTGGGCGAAGGTGACGGGCAGCGTGAGTATGGCGAAGGTCATGTGGCTGCCTTTGATATTGCCTGCGGTGTCGCTCTGCACCTGCGACAGATTTCTATAGACGAGTTTGAGCTCGGGTGTATGCTCCACGGTGCGCTCTATCTGCAGGTAGCTGTTTTGGCGGTCTATGGCTTCGGCGCATTCGAGCTCTGAGGGGAGCATGCCGATGGGGTGGGCGTCGGGATCGTCCCAACCGGTGATGCGGTGGAGCAGGTAGGTGTTGTAGTCGTTGCGGCGGCGGGTGTATTGATATTCGTAGGAGAGCTGGGCGGTGAGGTTGTTTATCTGGCGTTGCATCTGCACTTCGTTGCTGAAGGTGAAGCTGCGGTCGGGCCTGTTGTGGGTGTAGCGGTTGTTGTAGAGCGGTTGCAGGCGGTCGTTGTTGGGATAGTCTATCTGCTGCTGTTGCCAGCTGTCCTGCGCATTGTCGCTGTAGCTTATCTCTTGGGCGACGGTGAGACCATGGATTCCGTCGAGCTTGAAAAGGTTGATATTCTGAATGTTAAGGTCGAGCTTGTGGCCGTCGAGCATAGTGTTGTTGAGGTTGCGGTTGATGACGGTGGCAAGCAGGTCGGCATTGCTGCCGCGATAGACGCTGTCGATGAGTGCCGAGGTGGCCTTGATGGCGGGGTTTTGGTTGAAGGCCATGGCGATGTTCTGGCTCATTGAGTGAGTCTTGAGGTAGGTGAGCTTGGGCTCAAGTCGCCACACGATTGTCTGGCGTTTGTTCCATACCTCAAGCTCTTGCTCGGTGGTGAAGGAGAAGTCGCGTGCCTTCTTCAGGTCGAGTGAGCGGGAGAAGGTGTTGCCGTCGGCGAGGAATGTCTCGCCGGTTGTCTCGATGCGGTCGTCGGTGTCGATGTTGGAGAACTGCACGTTGCCGGAGTATTTGCTCTGCTCGTCTTTGCTCTTGAAGAGGAAGTCGAGGCCCGCCGTCTTTGTGGCCATGAGGCCTGTGGGCATGGTCTCCGGTGTCCAGGTGGTGTTTTCGCCGGGCTTGCGGTTGTCGTTGAGGTTGTTGAGGTTGCCGTAGAGGGTGATACGCGATTTGGCGCCGAAGCGCATGGCGAAGAGTCGGGCGAGGTAGCGGTCTTCGGTGCCGTAGCCTGCCTCGACATTGCCCATCCATCCTATCTGGTACTGCTTCTTGAGGCCCACGTCCATCACAAACTCTTTGTCGCCCATGTCGCGGCCGTTGAGCTGGGAGAGGAGCCCGGCTTTTTCGTAGGTCTTGACGGTCTTGACCATATAGGCGGGCAGGTTTTCGAGCATTATCTGTCGGTTGTTGTCGAAGAATTTCTCACCGTTGAGCAGCAGGCTCTCCACCTTGCGGCCATTGACGAATATCTCGCCCTGGTCGGTGAGCTCTGCGCCCGGCAGCTGACGGATGAGTGCGTCGAGCATTGAGCCCTCGGCGGTCTGGAAGGCATCGGCGTCATAGACGAGGGTGTCGCCGCGGTGGTAGAACTTGACCTTGGTGGCCCGGATGGTGACACCGTCGATTTCGTGTACCTTGGGCGCCTTGTCGAGCGGGATGTCCTCAATGAATCGATACTCGCCCACTTTCAGGGGCTTCTTGTCGAACTGCGCCTTGAGCGGCCATGACATCACCGTGTAGCCGTCGCGCTCGAGGATGATGGTGTAGTCGGTGGTGCCATCGACGGGAATGATAAAGAACCAGGCTCCGCCCTTTGAGCCAACATTGAAGTTGCTATTGGTGGCGGTGACACTGATGATGCTGTCGCCCTTCATGAGCGACACCTGTGTGTTGATAAGGTTTTCGTGGGTGATGCGGTCGTGCGCAAAGCCGTAGATAAACGCTGTCTTGTCGGCCAGGGCGTGGGTGGCGGCAAAGAGTGCTGTGAATATAACAAGAGATTTGATTAGTTTCATTGTGTCGGTGTGTGTCTTGTTTCTTGCGTTGAACTTCGTGTTTTGTTTTCTCTCTAATTATATTAGACACAGGTTAGCCTTATTTTATTACAAACATTCCCAAGTTTTTTTTCGTCACCGCCTGTAGCGGTTGCGGCCGGCATCGAAGCGGAGGAAGATGAAGAGCAGCAGGGTGAAGCCCCATAGCGAGCTGCCGCCGTAGCTGAAGAAGGGTAGGGGGATGCCTATCACGGGCATGATGCCCATCACCATGCCGATATTTATCAGGATATGAAATAGGAATATGCTGATGACGCAGTAGCCGTAGATGCGCGCCATCTTGCTCGTCTGCCGCTCCGCCACGTGGATGAGCCGCAGTATCAGGGCCAGGAAGAGCAGCAGTACGATGGTGCTGCCCACAAAGCCGTGCTCCTCGCCCACGGTGCAGAAGATGAAGTCGGTGTCCTGCTCCGGCACGTATTTCAGCTTGGTCTGGGTGCCGTTGAGGAAGCCCTTGCCCCACATGCCGCCCGAGCCGATGGCTATCTCGCTCTGGTGCACGTTGTAGCCCGCGCCGCTGAGGTCCTCCTCCAGGCCGAGCAGCACCTTGACGCGCTGCTGCTGGTGGGGAGCCAGCACATTGTTGAGCGCATAGTTGGCCATGAAGAACACCGCGAGGCTGCCAATAGTGAAGGTGGCTATGAGCATTAGCTTCCTGGTGCGCTGGCGCATGCTGCGCACGATTAGGAATACTGCGGTGCCTATGCACAGGGCGGTAAGCACCCACCACAGCTGTATCTGGGGGAAGACAATCTGCGCCGCGTAGCCAAGGGCGATGGTGCCGAGACCGTAGAGCAGCACGGGGCGGAAACAGGAGCGGCTCTTGTCGTAGATCTTGAGCAGCAGCAGGGTGAACGCCCAGATGAGCACCAGCACAGAGAAGGTGCCTACGCTGGTGGTGGAGGCGGGCATGTTGATGACGCTGAACTTGAGGCCCACCACGAAATAGACCACGGCGGCAAAGGCTACGAAGAGGATGCTGCCGCTCATGCCTTCGCGGTAGAACACCAGGGCCAGCGACAGATAGACCAGGGCTGAGCCCGTCTCCCTCTGCATAAGGATGAGCATCACCGGCAGCACCACCAGGGCCGCAGCGGAGAGGAAGTGCTTGCGGTTCTCCAGACTGAAGTTGTACGCCCCCATGTAGCGCGCCAGGGCCAGCGCGGTGGCGCACTTGGCAAACTCGGCGGGCTGCAGGCTGACGGAGCCCAGCGATATCCAGGAGTAGGAGCCTTTGATGTTGGTGGCCACGAAGGGGGTGACCAGCAGCAGGAGCATGAACGCCACGTAGATGATGGGCGTCAGAGTGTCAAATATGCGGTCGTCGGTCAGCAGCAGCACCAGACCAAGCATGACGGAGCACCCTATCCACACGAGCTGCTTGCCCGAGCGCGCGGCAAAGTCCAGTAGGTCGGGGGTGTCATAGCTGTAGCTGGCGCCTACCACGCTTATCCAGCCTGCACCTATGAGCAGCACGTAGATGAGTATGGTCCACCAGTCGATGGAGCGGAAGACGGAGGTAGTGCTATCTTGTGCCGGTGCCATAGTTGATTGTCCTTGCAGCGAAGCTGGCGGCCTTTGCCTCTGAGGAGGGCGACAGCTTGCCGTTGATATACTGTTCCATGATGAGCGAGCCGATGGGCACACCGTAGGTGGCGCCGAAGCCGCCGTTCTCCACATATACCGACACGGCAATCTTGGGCTCGTTCATCGGTGCGAAGCCCATGAAGATGGAGTGGTCGCGTCCGTGGTTCTGCGCCGTACCCGTCTTGCCGCACACCTCTATGCCCGGTATGGCGCCCGAGCGGCACGTGCCGCCCAGCACGGCGGCTCTCATGCCCTCAGCCACGAGGTCATAGTAGTGCTTGTCCACCTTGGTATAGTGGCGCTTGGTGTAGGTGCTGTCGAGCTTGCGTCCCTCCACGCTGCGCACCACGTGGGGTGTGTAGTAGTAGCCGCGGTTGGCTATGGTGGCGCCCAGGTTGGCTATCTGCAGCGGAGTGAGCAGCACTTCGCCCTGGCCGATGGCATCACTGATGATGGTCTGGCCCGTCCAACCGCCCTCGCCGTACCATTTGTTATAATATTCCACGTTGGGTATGAAGCCGCGTTTCTCGCCCGGCAGGTCGATGCCCAGCCGGTAGCCGAAGCCCATCGACACCATGTAGTCCTTCCACGTGGTGAAGGCCTCCTCGTACGATTTGTAGTGACGCTTGGATATCATGTGGAAGAATCCCCAGCAGAAGTAGGCGTTGCATGAGGTCTGTATGGCAAATTTCAGCTGTGCCGGCGAGCCGTGGCCGTGGCAGCCCACCCGCAGGCCGGCGTTGATATAGCCGCGGTGGCATGGGTAGGCCGTCTGTGGGGTGATGATGCCCTCCTGCAGGAAGGTGAGTGCCTGCGAGGTCTTGAATGTGGAGCCTGGCGGATACTGGCCCATGATGGCGCGGTTGTAGAGTGGCTTGTAGGGGTCGGCGGCCAGGTGCAGATAGTTCTTGCCGCGGTCCGGACCTATCAGCTGGTGGGGGTCATAGGACGGCGACGACACCAGGCACAGCACCTCGCCGGTGCTGGGCTCGATAGCCACTATGGTGCCAATCTTGCCGTGGAGCAGGCGCTCGCCCAGAGCCTGCAGGTCTTGGTCGATGCCCAGGTATAGGTTGCTGCCCGGCACGGCGTCCTCATCGAAGCGGCCGCCTAGGTATGCTCCCTTGATGCGGCCCTTCACGTCGCGTAGCAGTATCTGCACGCCTTTCTTGCCGCGCAGGTCCTTCTCGTAAGAGCTCTCGATGCCCAGCTTGCCGATGAAGTCGCCCTGGCGGTAGTAGGCGTCGGAGTCGATGTCGGCCTGGTTGACCTCGCCCACGTCGCCCAGCACATGGGCTCCCACGGTGGTGGAGTAGCGGCGCACGGTGCGCAGCTCAGGGTAGAATCCGCGGAACTTGTAGAGTTTCTCCTGGAAGACGGCAAACTGCTCGGGGGTTATCTGCGCATAGAACAGCTGGGGTGTGTAGCGCGAGTAGCCGGGGTTGAGATTGCGGTCCTTGATTTTCTCCATGCGGCGGATATAGTCCTCCTTGCTGATGCCGATGGTCTGGCAGAAGTCGAGGGTGTCGATGCCCTGCTGCTCGTCCATGACTACCACAATGTTGTAGGCCGACTCGTTGTACACCATCAGCGTGCTGTCGCGGTCGTAGATAAGGCCGCGGGCGGGGTATTGGATCTTGCGGAAAAAGGCGTTGGAGTCGGCGCTGGCCTTGTAGTCGTCGCTGAACACCTGCAGGCTTAGCAGGCGCACTATATACACCAGGACGATGATCACTGCCATCAGTCCTATGGTGTATTTGCGCTTCTCAAGGTCAAAATTCCGCATAGAGGTCTAATCAAGTTATAATTATTACAACTAGTCTAACTGGTAAGCCTAGTCTAACCAGTTGTCAAAAATCAATTGTCAAATGTCAATTGTTACCGCGTATGCTGTCGATAAACCAGATGATGAGCAGGGAGAACAGCGTGCTGCCGGCGATGTTGATCAGCGTGTCGGCTATGCTGAAGAACGAGAATGTCTCCAGTAGGTAGAAGACAGTGCACTGTAGCAGTATGCCGCACAGGGCATAGCGCAGGAAGGGAAACATGCCTATCCTGGCTATGGAGGGTGCCGTCTCGTCCTCCTTGTTGTCCTCCTCATCCACTCCGCCAATGAAGGTAAGCATCTTGGGCTGCACCAGGCCCACCAGTGTAAGCGTGGCGGCCATCATGCCCGGAGTGTTGGCAAACATGTCCTGCACCAGTCCGATGGCGAAGCCCCACAGCAGCAGCGCCCACCGTGGAGTGCTGAGCGGCATGATCAGCAGGAAATAGACGCATATCATGGGCGTGGCATAGCCGCAGATGTGCACATGATTGAATATCAGCACCTGCATGGCCAGTAGCAAGATGAGCAGTCCTATATGCCTGATGTATGTCTGGATCATTGCTGCGGAAAAAGAGTGTCAGTTGGTGTGGTTGCTTATGGTCGAGTCGTTCCGCTCAATCAGTTCCTGCACTTCCTCCTTGTGTAGGTTTTCAAATACGGTCACGTCGCGCAGGTTGCCGAAGTTGGTGCCAAGGTTGACCACCAGTTGCAGCGACAGTCCGTCTGGGGCCGGCTTGGTGTCGCGCACCTTGCCCACAAAGAGGCCCGGTGGAAACATTGTGGAGTATCCGCTCGTCTCGATGGCGTCGCCGCGCTTGGCCCGGGCATACTGAGGCACACCTGTCAGGTTGGCATAGTAGATGCTGCCCCCGTCCCAGGTGAGCGAGCCGTAGTAGCCTGTGCGGCGTATGCGGCAGCTGATGCGAGAGTTTCGGTTGATGATGGGTAGCACCATTGAGTGGTGGCTGTTGACCATGCTCACTATGCCTACTACGCCGCCGCCGCCCACCACTCCCATCTCGGGTTTGATGCCGTCGGCGGCACCCTTGTCAATCACGATATAGTTCTCGTTCTTTACGATGGAGGCCGACACTACCTTGGCGCTGTAGAGCCTGTATCCGCTCAGCGAGTCCAGTATGTGGCGGTCGTTGATGGAGGGCTCTGCCTTGGCGTCCTTCAGCTGCTCGCGCAGTTGGCTTACCTGCATCTGCAGCACCGAGTTCTGCTCCGTCAGCATGGCGTTCACCTCATCCAGGTGGATGAAGGCCTCGATGTTGGTGTAGATGCGGTTCACCTTGGCCACGGCGCTGTTGGCCTGCGTAAACCATACGCTGCCCTGGTAGCTGTTGAATCTGAACAGCAACACAAAACTGGCCACCTCCAGCAGAATGAAGATGAACCAGTAATTGTATTTCCTTAGGAACTCAAGTAGCGCAGCCATAAGAAGACTTGACAATTTTACGATTTCACTATTTGGCAGTTCGATTACTTGACAATCTTGGCGATTTTGCGATAATGATTGTTTATATCGGCAAATAGCTGATTTGTGAAATTGTAATTTGTGAAATTGTCAAATGTGTCTATCTCATCAGGAAGGAGAAGTGGTCGATATTCTTCAGCGCTATGCCTGTGCCGCGAGCCACGCAGTGCAGCGGGTCTTCAGCCACGTGGAACTGGATGTTCAGCCTGTCAGTCAGGCGCTTGCCCAGTCCGCGCAGCAGGGCGCCGCCGCCGGTGAGGTAGATGCCGTTCTTCACGATGTCGGCATAGAGCTCGGGCGGGGTCTCCTCCAGGGCCTGCAGCACAGCTGTCTCGATGCGTGCAATAGACTTGTCGAGGCAGTGGGCAATCTCCTGGTAGCATACCTGCACCTCCATGGGCAGTGCCGTAATCTTGTTGGGGCCGTGCACCACATACTCCTCCGGGGCATCCTCGGGCAGGTCGGTCAGGGCAGCGCCCACATGAATCTTGATACGCTCAGCCATGCGCTCGCTCACCTTCACGTTGTGCTGGCGGCTCATGTAGTCCTGGATATTAGCCGTAAACTCATCGCCCGCCATGCGTATCGAGTTGTTTACCACGATGCCGCCCAGCGAGATAACGGCAATCTCCGTGGTGCCGCCGCCTATGTCAACCACCATGTTGCCCTCGGGGGCCTCCACGTCGATGCCCACGCCCAGGGCCGATGCCATAGGCTCAAAGATGAGGAACACGTCGCGGCCTCCGGCGTGCTCGGCAGAGTCGCGCACGGCGCGCAGCTCCACCTCGGTGGCGCCGCTGGGCACACCGATCACCATTCTCAGCGACGGCGAGAACATGCGTCCGCCGCTGCGTACCATCTTGATAAGGCCGCGCATCATCTGCTCACAGGCATAGAAGTCGGCAATCACGCCATCCCGCAGGGGGCGGATAACGCGAATCTTGTCGTTATGCTTCTCATACATCAGCTTGGCCTTGCTGCCTACGGCCAGAGTCTTGTTTGACAAGCGGTCAAGGGCAACCACAGAGGGCTCGTCCACCACAATCTTGCCGTCGTGCAGGATAATGGTGTTGGCAGTGCCGAGGTCCATTGCCAGTTCCTGGGTAAAAGAAAAGAATCCCATATCTTAATTTACAATTTTACAATGTACAAAGTACAATTTATTTACAATTTAACTATTGGCTTTATACTTAAGACTACTTAGCAAACCACTCATGAATAGCAGTGTCGTAGTGGCTGCTTACGAGCATCTGGTATTCGGCCTTGCTCGGCACGATCACCACGTCGTTGAAGTTCTTGGCGGCAGCGCGGATGAGCGATATGCCGCCAATGTCAATCTTCTCGATGATGTCAGCCTCGCTGGCGCCGCTTTTCACCGTATCTTCAAAGGGGTAGAGGTCCACCACCACGAGGTCAATCTCGGGGATTTCGTATTTAGCCATCTGCTCGCGGTCGCCCTCCAGCTCGCGGCGACCCAGTATGCCGCCGAACACCTTGGGGTGCAGCGTCTTGACCCTGCCGCCCAGTATGGAGGGATAGCTCGTCAGGTCCTCCACCTTGTCGCACTTGTAGCCAAGGCTCTCGATGAAACTCTGCGTGCCGCCCGTGGAGAGCAGCTTCACGCCCTCGGCATCCAGCTTCTGCAGGATGCTCTCAAGCCCATCTTTGTGATAGACGGAGATGAGTGCCGTCTTGATTTTCTTAGTGTCTGCCATATTTCAGTGTTTTTCTTCAGTTGCTTGGAAGTTGTCTCTGTCTAAAAATCAATAACCTCTCGTTGAGGTATTCATAAGAGTTGCAAAGTTACGATTTTTTTCTGTATTAAAAGTCATAATCATCCCTACTTTATATAAAAAATGTTTCAGGGAACCCGCAAGACCAAAGATTTAGTGTAAGTTTATAGCTGGTAGTTGTGTGTCCCCTGCGTGAGGGCAGGGTAGGGCAGAGCGCCGGCCTCGATAGTCACTGTCGCAAGGACGGCATATATAAAGACATCGTCGACGACCAGTTCGACGAGGAACAACAACTAATAGCTGTTAATTATTTGAGATTTGAAAATGTTGCGAGATCCCGGCCCCTCACTCTCTACCAAGTTGGAGATTGGGAGCACCGCCAACTTCATCCAGTCCTTAGTTTTTGCAAATAAAAAGCGCAGTCGCTGATATCACAAAAAGAAGGCATTATCCGAGGAAAATAGTAATAAATCCGCAGAAATTTTTTCTTAAAGCGAGAAGATTTTTTCTAATCGCGCAGAAGTTGTCAGTTTCGGCGCGATTAGATTCTGGCTCGGCGCGATTAGATTTAGGCTCGGCGCGATTAGATTTTGCCTCTTCGTGATTAGATTTCCTCTTTTCGCGGTTATAGGATTTCTTCGTGCGTTGTCTGTGGCATCCCTCGGTTACCTTTTTATTCCCACGGTGGTTTTGGGGCGGAAATGTTGTTATGTGCAGGGAGGGCATACAAAAAAATCACCTCCGCACAACAATCATTGCGCGGAGGTGGCTCTCTCTCTGGGTGGAGATAATGGGATTCGAACCCATGACCTCTTGCATGCCATGCAAGCGCTCTAGCCAGCTGAGCTATACCCCCTTTTTAAGGCTGTGATGCTAAAGGCTGAAAGGGTTGGAAAGTGTGCCCCTTTTCCTTTGCGGTGCAAAAGTAGTACTTTTTTTGTTATTACCAAAATTTTATGGAGTTTTTTCGTGTTTTTGGTTGTTTGCGCCAAGTGTTGGAGAAAAAATGTAATGGTCGGCGCTTGGCGGCGCCGACCATTATCTTAGGGGTTATGGATATTCCAATTATTCCTTTGCAGGCTCTTCTTCTGACTCCTTTGCAGGCTTCTCTGCAGACTCTGTTGCGGATGCCTTCTCTGCGGCTTCTTCGGCAGCGGTTGCCTCTACGGGCTCGGCCGGTGCCTCGGTTGCTGCGGGAGTTTCCTCAGGGGCAGGAGCCTCGGCAGCGGGCTTGGGCTCTGACTCCTGACGGATGCGTTCTGCCAGGTCGGCAAGGTTGGCCTTGAGGGTCTCTATCTTCTTCATCATGGTGTCGATGAGGGCGGAGCCTTTCTTGGAGTTGGTGGTGAGGAACGAGATGTTGTTCTCGTAGGTTGCCAGCTCGGCCTTGCGGGCTTCATAGAGGCGCAGGAGGCTGTTGCCCTCGGGCATGGGACGGCCGGAGCCGCCGTTGCCGCCCTTGGGGGCACGGCGCGGCGAGCGGAGGTTGAACTCCTTGTAGAGCTTGTCAACGACCTCGCGATACTTGGCGTAGATCTTGTCCTTGCTCTTGAAGGGCACATGGCCTATGCCTGCCCACTCGTCCTGGAGAGCCCTGACGGCCTCGGCGATATTGTCGCCGCCCTCGATGGCAAGGGCTTCGAGCTTCTCGATGATGGTCTTCTTCCTGATGAGGTTCTCGCTCTCTTCCTTGTGCTGGTCGCCGAGCACGGCTTTCTTCTTGTCGAAGAATTCATTGCATGCGGCGTTGAAGCGCTCCCAGAGGGCGTTGGAGGTCTTGTGGGTGGTGGCGCCTATCTCCTTCCACTCTTTCTGCAGCTGGATGAGCTCGTTGGTGGTGGCTGTCCACTGGGTGCTCTCCTTGAGGGCCTCGGCTTTCTCCACGAGGGCGAGCTTGCGGGCTGCATTGTCGGCGTAGGCCTTCTTCTGGTCCTTGAAGAACTCGGCCTTCTTGGTGAAGAAGTTGTCGCATGCGGCGCGGAAGCGCTCGAAGATCTTGGTGTTCATCTTCTTGGTGGCGCGGCCGATGGTCTTCCACTCTTCCTGCAGGGCGATGATTTGCTTGGTGAGGCCGTCCCACTGAGCGTAGCCGTTGATGCTCTCCAGCTCGATGGCTTCTATTTCCTCACAGATGGCGGTCTTCTTGGCGAGGTTCTCCTCTTCTTTCTCCTTGAGGCCCTCGAAGTACTGGGCGTGGCGCTTATTGACGGCGGTGGAGGCTGCCTTGAAGCGGTTCCACAGATCTTCTCTCACTTCCCTGGCCACGGGGCCGATCTCGCGGAACTCCTGATGGAGCTGCTGGAGGGCGTGGGAGGCGCGTATTACGTCGGGCTCGTTGATGAGCTGCTCGGCAGCCTCGCAGAGACGGGTCTTGGCCTCAAGGTTTTTCTTGAAGTCGTAGTCGCGCAGGGCGGAGTTGGTCTTGAGCAGGTCGTAGAACTGGTCTTGTGCAAACTGGAACTGCTTCCACACTTCGTTGGCTGCGCTCTCGGGTATGGGTTTGATTTCCTTCCACTCGGCCTGTAGCTTGCGGAAGGTGTCATATGCTTTGTTGGCCTCCTCGGGTGAGGTGCTGATGGCCTTGATTTCTTCTATTATGGCGCGCTTGCGCTCGAGGTTGGTTTCTTTCTTCTTCTCGTTGTCTTCTATCTGCTTGGCGCGAAGCTCCTTGAGAATGACGAGCTGTGCCTTGAGTTCCTCCTCCAGGGGGTCCTCCTCGAGGGTGAATTCTTCGGCTTTGCCTCCGTTGGCAACGAATTCGGCTTGGGCCTTGGCTCTCTCTTCACGCTGCAGGCGATAGAATGCCTGCTTCAGCTGCTCCTGCGCGGCGCGTGAGCCGGCATCGCCGCTGGCGACTATGGCTGCCACGCACTCTACGATACCTTCCTTGGTGTCGGGGATATCTATCGGCTTTTCGGAAGCGGCTTCTTCCTCTGCGGGTGCCTCTTCCTCTGCGGGTGCCTCTTCCTCTGCGGGTGCCTCTTCCTCTGCGGGTTCTTCTTCTGCGGGTTCTTCAGCTACAGGTGCTTCCTCAGCAGGTGCTTCCTCAGCAGTTGTTTCCTCTGCGGGTGCCTCCTCTGCAGGTGTTTCCTTTGCGGGTGTCTCCTCTGCAGGTGTCTGTGGGTGCTTCCTCGGCTACGGGTGTCTCCTCTGCGGGTTCTTTCTCTGCTGCGGGTGTCTCCTCTGCAGGTTCTTCCTCAGCTGCGGGTGTCTCCTCTGCAGGTGCTTTTTCAGCTACGGGTGCCTCGGCAG
This sequence comes from uncultured Bacteroidales bacterium, assembly GCA_902792555.1. Lineage (GTDB taxonomy): Bacteria > Bacteroidota > Bacteroidia > Bacteroidales > Bacteroidaceae > UBA6382. Next base: position 17,345 of record CADAZW010000041.1, read on the forward strand.
CTTCTTCTACTGGTGCGGCAGGTGCCTCTGCCTCGGTGATAGTCTCTTTAACCTCTTCCTCTGCTACGGGTGCAGGGGTTTCTGCGGGTTGCTCAACGGTTGGCTGCTCTTGCAGTTCGTCCGTTCTGGTGTCGGTAACATTTTTCATGTTGATATCGTTTAAACAATTAGTATGTTCGCAATTGTTCATATTCTTGCGAACTGCAAATGAAGTTATTTTATTTCATTTGTCCAAATTTTTGTCCGCGAAATTGATGGAAACGGGCGTGGCGTACGAAAAAACGTCAAGATTATGCCCCTTTTGGCGGATTATGCGAACACGGACCTTTCTTAAATATACCTTATCTTATATATAAAGAATTCGACCTATCAGATCCAATGGCGGTGCTTGAAAGCCCAGAAGCTGATGGCTGCCACGCCCACGGATGCTATGGTGACCACGGGGAAGCCCCACCATGCGTGCTCTATGCCGTTGAGGAGGTTCATACCAAAGAGGCTGGCAACCAGCGTGGGGAACATGAGCACGATGCTGATGGAGGTCATGGTCTTCATCACGGAGTTAGTGTTGTTGTTGATGATGCTGGCGTAGGTGTCCATTGTGGAGTCGAGGATGTGGGTGTAGATGTTAGTGGTCTCGCGGGCCTGGTTCATCTCGATGGTCACGTCCTCAATGAGGTCGGCGTCCAGCTCATCGACGGGCAGCTTGAATTTGAGCTTGGAGAGTAGTGTCTCGTTGCCACGCAGGGAGGTGACGAAGTATGTGAGGCTGTCTTGCAGGCGGGAGAGCCCGATGAGGTCCTCGTTGCTGATCTTCTGGTCGAGCTTCTGTTTTGACTCATCGATGAGCACGCTGATCTGCTTCAACCTCTTCAGATACCATACTGAGGAGCTGAGGAATAGCCTGAACACGAGGTCGACGGCATCGGTGAAGCCCTGGTTGCGCTTCTGCTGATAGCTGACGAAGTCTATCATCATGTTGGTCTCGTAGTTGCAGACAGTGATGCAGATGTCGTCGTGGATGAGTATGCCGAGGGGCACGGTGGTGTGGGGCGTGCGTGAGCGCACCTCCTTGACATAGGGTATGCGCAGGATGATGAGCACCCATCCCTCGTCGTACTCGTAGCGGGCGCGCTCGTCCTTATCCCTGATATCGTCAAGGAACCAGCTCGGCACGTTCAGCTCGTTGGTAAGATAGTCTTCGTCTCTTTGCGTGGGACACGTAACCTGCACCCAGCAGTTAGGCTCCCATTCGCTCAATGTACGCAGCGTACGGTTGATGTTCCAAAATGTTCGCATTTTTAGTCCTCCACTGATAAAGGCCCCGAGGCAGAGTGGTAAGGATTAAAAACTGCTACACTTTGCCTCAATTCCGTTTGTTACTATCCGCGTAATAATCGTCCATTATTCGGTTGAAATTATGATTAACGGCTGCAAAAGTAGTGTTTTTTTCGAAAAAGGAGGGCAGAAAGTTGCGTTTTTT
>CADAZW010000042.1 GCA_902792555.1 uncultured Bacteroidales bacterium
CGCGGTGCATGAAGTAGAAGCCCAGCCATAGCATGGCCAGCAGATAGACTATCAGCACCAGCCAGTTGAGCCAGCCGAAACTGGCGTCATAGCTCACGCTGACACTGGTGGCATCGGCAGAGCGCACGCCGGGCTTGCTCTCGCCGTCAATCACCAGCCAGCGGTGCTTGCCGTTGCTGACATAGTCCACCACCCCACTGCCGGCGCGGGCCAGGGCAGGGGCGCCCTCCATCTCGCTCCACGAGTCGGTGATGGTGTTATATATTAATAAGGTAGTGCGGAACCTGTACCACGCAGGCTCATGCAGCATATAGCCGGGCGCAGCACCCTTGAGGGCTTGGTTGAAGATATCCCGGTCCACGCCGCCGATGCATACTATGAACGACGTGCCGCTGTTGACGGCACTGGCGCCCACCAGGGCTACGGCCTTGCCGTCGACGGCAATGTCCGATGTCTCCCTCCATCTGTTGTACAGGGGGTCATAGCACAGGCCTCCGCCGTTGGTGCCGTCGGCGCTGTAGCCGCCCAGCAGGTAGAACATCTGTCGCTCGGCACCGCTCTGCACGGCAGCCACCGGCTGCAGGCGCGCCTTGCCGGGAAAGTCGGGCAGCCGCTCCCACTCGCTGCCGCCGGGCCACTTGAGGCGGAAAGCCCTGTTGGCTACCACGCCGTCAGTCTGGCCACCGGCCACATAGATATAGCCGCCGCCGTAGGCTCCCGCCATGTTGTCAAGGCCCACGGGCAGTGGCGGCAGGCTGCTGACGGCAGCCTTGCCCCGGCTATAGCTGAGCAGCAAGGCGGTGGCAAGGCTCTGCCTGCCGTTGGTACCACCAATAACAGCCACACCGTCCGGCACGCTCACGCTCACGCCGTAGGCCACGCTGTCGGGCAGCTGGCCAACCTTACGCCATCCACCCTGCGGCATCGCCGCCTCAAGGGCATAGACATCGCTGTAGAATACCTTCCTGCCACCCTCGGCGGCAGGCACGTCGGGGAAGTTGCAGCCGCCTGCCACCAGGACAACCCCGTTGCTCACTCCGGCAAACGGTGCACTCACGCCCTGTTCGCCGCTCACCCGCAACTGCGGCAGCGCTCCAAACCTGGCGCTGTTGAAGGTCCTGTCAGCAGCAGCCTGCATGCCGAGGCACAACAGCGCAAAAACAGCAATCAAAAAAAGGCGGACAACTGATTTCATTTGAAATTAGGAATTTGAAATTTGAATGCCGCAGGCATCGCGAAAAATTGCTCTTGAGCAATGCTCTCTTTGAGAGAGCGGCTCTTTCGCTGTTGGCAAAGCCGGAGCGAAACTTGCAAGAGCCTTTGAGAGCGAAGCGGCAAATTTAGCCAAGTCCAGAGGAAACGCTAACTATCAATTATCAATTATCAACTATCAATTATCAACTATCAATTGTTAACGGTTGCAATGATTGAAGAAGTCGATAGCCTCCAGCTTCTGGCGGAGCAGCTCCTCCTCGTCGTCAGTCATGTTCTGGAACGGGGTGCGGTTCCTGCCCATGTCATAGCCAATGAGCTTCATGATGCGCTTGCCGCCCACGATATTACCGCGGAAGCAGCAGATAATGTCTATCACGTCCTGCGCATAGTTCTGCAGGCGGCGTGCGCCCTCCATGTCGCCAGCCTTCCAGGCATCCAATATGCCCGTCAGTACGCGGCCGTTATAGTTCGTCGTGCCGCCGATGCCGCCCAGCTCGCAGTCGGCGCCAGTGCTGCCCTGGGGACTGCCCACCATAGCAAGGCAGGGCAAGATGGTCTCGTCCTGACCGTGGAGCATGTCATACTTGCCGTCTTTGTATCGGCGGCAGCGGTTAAACTCATAGAGGCTCTCAAAGGTGTACTTGATACCCGCCAGATTGGGGATGCGGCCGCTCTCGTCCACCGCCTTGAGGAAGTCGTACATCGAGAGGAAGGCACCGTTGAAGGCAGGGATATGGTAGAAGTAGAACGGCAGGTCGGGAGCGCCGCAGGCAATCTCCTCGCAGTAGCTAACCAGCTCCTCCACCCTGCTGATCTTTGGGAACGGGCTGGCCATGGCGCCCACGCCCCATGCACCGATGCGCTGAGCATGGTGCGCCAGCATGCGGCTGCTGCTCACGCAGCAGCTGCCCACGTGCACGATCACCCTGAAGGGCTCGCCCTCAGTAGTCCTCACCTCGGCGGCAGCCCTAACCCAGGCCTCCGCCAGGCTCATACGCTCAAGCTCGGTGAGCATATACCCCTCGCCCGAGGAGCCGTTGATGAACACACCCTTCAGACCGTTGCGGGCCAGCAGCTCCGCATAGGAGGGGATAATCTCATAGTTAACCTCGCCGTCAGGCAGAAACGGCGTAAACGGCGCGTCGATAAGACCGTGAATCTTTTCCATATTAACAACAGATTAAAAATTACTCCGCAAATTTAAGGAAATAAATCGAAACACAAAGCAAAAGACATTATTATAATTAGAATTGAAGAATTTAAGAATGGAAGAATGGAAGTTCAATTTTTCAACCCCACAGGGGTCGCGAGCGTTTTGTCAGTGGTCGATAAAGACTTTTACCTTGTTTACTCCCCATATAGGGGGAGTTGAGAGGGTCTGCGGGCTGACATAAAAAAACGCGAGAGCGAAGCAACAACTTATCAATTTTTCAATCTTTTGTCGCGGTTAGCGTTGAGCGGTTAAAAGGTTGGTTATAAGAATTGCTCTTTTTTATATCCTGCATATCCTACAACTCACCCGTTTGTTGTATCTTTGCCCACAGTAAAGACACAAACCCCACACAAACACCTACCGCCATGAAAAAGACACTACACCTACTTACCACCGCCCTCCTGCTTACGGCATCACATATCTGGGCTGACAGCTATAAGGGCACCCTCGAGCGCCACGGGCTGAAGATGGAGTACACCCTCTCCGGAGGCATTGTAACCGACAAAGACGACCACCGCATAGGGGGCGCACCCGTGGCCATCATGGGAGTGAGCATCGAAGGCGAGGTAGAAGCCGGTGCCAGCTTCAGCGCATCGTGCCGCAAGCTGGCAACCGCCCGCCAAGCCAAGAAGGGCAACATCCTCGGCAAGATCAAGGACACTGCCCTGAAACTGACAGGCCGCACCGACAAAAACAAAGACATGAAGATGACCATCCTAATCCGCAAGGCCGGCGAAACAGACTACATACAAGCAACCAAGGAAGACAACGGCTCGGTAGGCACCACACTGACAGTACCCGCCGAGGCAGAGCAGATGACCATAATACTCTCATGCCAAGGCCCCAGAGACAAACTCGAATGCCACTCCACATGGAAAGTAGTCAAGCGCACCACTGCCCCACAGCACTCCGACACAGGCAACAAGCAGACCGCAGTAAGCTCCGGCAAGAAATACACTGACCGCATCACACACAACGGCCACACCATGAAGTACACCATCAGCGGACCCGAAATCAAGCTCAAGGACAAAGCCGAACTCGTCACCAACTCCGTCACCGACTACCACCAGGTAATCAGAGGCATTGTCAAGCCCGGACAGACAGTCAGCGTTGATATGCTCAAAGAATCAGGCTCCAGCACACCGCGTCTCAACATCTCCTTCGAATACCTCAAGAGAGGCGCAGTACCCAGATTCAGCAATGCGGCCCGCATGATACAGACAAAAGTCACCGACCAGACATCAAAATCATACACCGTGCCCTCCGATGCAGAAGTCGTCTACGCACACCTCTATTACCAAATACCCGCCCAAGGCATAGAAAGCACCATCAACCTCACAGCCAACCTCTATGTGGAAGACAAGATACCCGACTACGCCATATCGTCCAACTCCACAGCCGTAGCTTCCACAACCGCCTCCTCACCATCGCCGAAGGCCAACACCGCATCACGCGCCACACCCACCAAGACTTTCAAGTGGGACGAGATAGCCGAAGACGAATGCTGCCCCAAGTGCCAACAGCCCTACAGTTTCTATGAAGTGCAAGAAGCCATTGGCACTGTCCAGCAAAAATGCATACAAGAAAACGACAACCGATACGCCAAGCTCACCCCCTTCGACGCAATCTACTGCGACAACTGCATACGCACAAGCCGCCACTCACAGGTATGGCTCAACTACGACGATGCAGAAGAATGCATCATCATCCGCCAGAACACAACAGCACGCATTGAACGCATGAGAAACGGCAAGGAACGATGGCACCTGCACAAAGGGCACCTGATAGCCAACTACCACAGCGGCAGCAACGTGCCGTCCTTCCAACTGGCCAACTGCGTGATCTTTCCCAAGGGGAGCATAATAATCGGAATGGAAGAAGACGGCAGGTCATCCAGAGCCACCATCCTTAGCGGAAGCGCAGAGGTGCTCAGCACCTTCGGCGGACAAAAACAAACCCTGAAACCCGGTCACATGATAACCGTCACCCCCGACGGCGTGCAGGAAATAAAGCCATGCGACACCAGCCAGCTTTCACAGGAAGTAAACCGGCCCGCATACGACCGCAAAAACACCTACCTGAACGAATAAGCAAGCTCCCCGGAAACCTGAGTCTTTTGTTGAGAAAAGAAAAATCGCCGTCTGCGTTATATATATGAGCGAGCTCAGAACAATAACCAATAACCACTAAAAAAAAGTACAAACATGAAAGAATTAATAGCTGTAATCGTGCCTATCGGCATATGCGTCGTGTTGCCAATCCTAATTGTATGGATTATCATGCAGAACAAGAAGAACGACACCAACCGCCGCACCGAAATCATTCTGGCAGCCCTCGAAAAGAATCCCGACATTGGCAACATGGAGGAAATCCTGAAAAAGATGACTCCGCCGCAGCCCACCTTCAGGGAGAAGATGCTGCGCAAGCTGCACGGAGAGTTGATGTGGGGCAGCACTATGGCCATCCTCGGTGTAGCATTGCTTATCACCGTGACAATTTGGGCAATTAGCGGCGGTTATGCCACTGGTGACATTGCCGCCCTGGGAGTAATCGGTACGGCTTGCTTTGCCTCCGGGCTCGGTATGCTTATCGCCTACTTCTCTGGCAAGAAAATGCTGAACAAGGGGGTAAAGGAGTAAGGAATAATGACCAGAGAGCAATTCACGGAGCTGGTTGTAGCAGAGCAGGAGGCGTTGCGGCGCTTCTTGCTCACGCTCTGCTGCGGCAACCGCGACGATGCCGACGACCTGGCACAGGAGGCTTTGGTGAAAGCCTACCTCGCATCGGGCAGTCTGCGCGATGGAAGCAAGCTCAAGGCATGGCTCTACAAGATTGCCTACAACACATTCATCAGTTCTCGCAGATCAACCCAGGCTATTGCCTCCATTGACGAGACCACAGACATTGCCGACAACTCACTGGCACCCGACCGCAAATACAAATACCAGGAACTGTATGCCGCGCTGGCGCAGATGCAGCCCAAGGAACGCACGGCACTGGTGCTCTTCTACATGAACGACTATTCCGTTAAGGAAATAAGCACCATCGTTGATTGCAGCGAAACGGCTGTAAGGCAGCAACTCTCACGCGGGCGCGACCACTTGAGAGAAAGATTAGGAGTTAGGAGTATAAGAAAATAAAAAATAATATGGAAAAGGATAAGATGATAGAAGAACTGTTTGCAGACTTCCACCCGGAGCTCAGCGACAACGGCCGCTTCATGGCTTCGCTGAACAGGAAGCTGGATGCCGTAGAGTATATCAAGAAGATGCAGGAGGCTCAGCTGCGGCGCTACCGCCTCGTGATAATGGTAACCCTGGGACTCGCCATAGCGGCAGGCCTTGCCCTCTTCCTCGTCATCAATGCCCTGCCCGAGGGCGTGAAGCTATTCTCCTTCGACACAAACTTCCCGCCACTCGCCTTCATTGAGCAAAACAGCCGCATGATCACACTGACCATCATCGCCCTGCTTATCGGAGGGGGCATCATAGCAATATCTGACACGATACAGAAAAATAAAATCTGATTCCATTTGTCATCTACCAATCAGCGACCACAAACCGCCTGCCCGCCATACCACACTGCGAGGAGGCGGTTTTTTTATCACGTCGAAATTTATGCTGAGCCCATCGGAATCTATGCTGAGCCCATCGGAATCTATGCTAAGCCCGTCGAAGCAAAATCTAATCGCGCCGAAACGAAATCTAATCGCGCCGAGCCGAAAACTAATCGCGCCGAAACTGTACGCCTCGGCGCGATTAAAAAAATTCTTCGCGATATAAGAGAAATTTCCTTCGCGAAAATTACTTCCGCGAGCATCGTCCTGCTCGCGAATACTGTCTTTTCCGCCTTTTCCTTCGCTGATGAAGGCGCTATTAACGGTTATTGGTTAACGGTTATTGGTTAACGGTTAACGGTCAGCTATTCTGCTTTGACGATGGCGAGCTCATGCAGGGCATCGGGCGTGTCACCGGTAAGGAAGGTGTAGTCGGCGCCCTCCTGCAGCGCGGGGGAGGAATAGACTACCGTCACCGTAGGATAGGCCGGGGTCTGGATTACTGCCACCTCGCTGCCGTCGGCATCGGCTATCCTGACATATCGCCCCACTCCGCTGCTCCTGTTCAGGCGCAGGGCTGCCTGCGCCGACTTGCCTGCCGACGGCCGCTCACTCTTGTAGCCGACGCCTATCACCACCCCTCCGTCGCAGTAGAAATGGTTCACGTCGAAGGCCGCCTCGGCTCCCTCGGGACCGCAGGAGCTTATCGTGCCGCCGTTGATGAAGATGTCGCCTTTTGAATCCGTGCCGTCGTTGGTGAGACTCGACGCATAGGTGAAGCCGCCATTCACCGTGACTGATGAGCCAGCCTTGATGGGGTCGTCGTAGGTGGCGATATAGCTGCTGCCGCCGTTGATGGTTATCCTTCTGACTGCCGCCAGGCCTACGGCGCCGTGATGGCCGAGGGTCTTGATATACAGCCGCCCTCCGTTGACATTGATATTCTCCGCCATCACTGCCCGTGCGCCGAGGGTGGGGTTGTCGAGGAACTCGGCATCGGTAAGGGTGCCGCTGCCGGTCATAAGGAAATAGAGACTGCCGTCCTCAATGGTTACGTCACCGGTTGTGCTGATGCACTTGCCGTCAAACTCCTCGTTGTAGAAATTGAGCGGATAGCGGGTGTTTATCACCAGATCGCAATCGGCGTCGATGGCGGAAAGCATGGTGCCTCCCTCCGCAGCTGACAGCTTGCAGGGATGCAGGCTGCTGATGCTGACCCTGCCTTCCTCGGAACGGCCGCTGATCAGTATCTCCACGCCCTCAAGCTCAGTGGCAAAGGCTACGCCGGCACCGTCAACCTCGGCACTGATGCCGGAGAGGTTGCCGCTGACCATTGCCTCCGCCCCGTCGAAGGTGACCTGGATGGTGCGCCTGACGGCAAATGACGTGTCGACGGTCGCCACGGCCTCGGCAGCGGGGGTATAGCGCGTGTCGAACGCGAAGAAGCGCTGCAGGCTGTCGGGAATAAAGGCGGGAGTGGAATAGATGCCGGTATGGGTGGTACGCACCTCCTTGATGTCTGCTATGGGATAGTCGTGGATCTCCTGCTCACGTATGACTGACATATCGCCGTCTCTATAGTCGATTACGGTGGTGCTGTCAACCATCTCGCGGTCAACGGTGCCGGTCATGGTGACGGTGCAGTCTTCGTGCTTTGACGTCACATCATGGCCTATGACATAGATGGCATCGGGAGTGCGCTGCCTGACATAGTCGGCCTCTGCGTAGGGGTCGTGAGTCCAGTTGTCGGAGGCCATCTTGTCATTGAATATGGCATAGTTCTTCTCAAGGAACGACATCATGAACTCTACCTCCTCCTGAGGGGTGTCTGCTATCTTGACGGCGTTCTTATAGCTTGCAATCCAACGGGCCTTCTCCCTCTCCCATGCCCCGGAGGTGGCAAAGAGCGTGGCGTATCTCTCCATCACGGCCCTGACATTCTCAAGCGACAGCTGGTGGGTGGAGAGGTATTGCCACCGGTTGTTCATCACCGTGGCATAGCCGTCGGGGCGCAGTTTCTTGTTCTTGAAGACGTGGATGGTGTGGTGGTATCCCAGCTTCTCTCCCCACGCCATCTGCTTGGTATCGTCGGTGCCGGTCTCGCCGCCTCCTGCCGCGCGCCCGATGGAGCCGTCTAAATCCCATAGGGTGAAGAGGTATCTCTCTTCCTTCTCATAGTTGCGCACACTGAAATAGTAGTTCTTCTTCTGGTTGTCAAGGAGCTGAAAGGCCTGTATGAAGAGGATGAAGTCGGTTACATTGTCCTCATAGAGCCTGTTCCTCCAATTGGCGCTCAGCTCTGCGCGGCCGCTGTCCTGAAAATCCATGAAGTCGCAGAGCGGGTCAAAGAATGCCTGACTGACGCTGTCGTCGGGATACTTCTGCTCCCAACCGTATGCCTTCTTCGACTCTATATACGGCCATAGGAAGGAGTCGTTGGCAGGCCTCTCCTTGTAGCTCGACAGGTATGCCTCGCTGCACTCCCAGTTGGCCTTCCACAGCAGTCCGCGCTTCACCTCGGGCGTGGTGGCGGTGGCTGCCTTCGTCTTCTTGAGGTTGAGCTTCTTGCGGTCTATCTTGTCGGTGAAGCAAAAGAGGCCGTAGTAGGCTCCGTTGACAAACACCTCGACAAACTCGCCCTGCGTGCCGTTGCACTGATAATTGTTGTCCTTGGCATAGGGCAGGTCGTCAACACTGTTCCACAGATCCATCAGCACACGGTTGCGCATACGGCTGTAGTCGGTGTACTCCGACGCCAGTATCCAGTCGTCATCCTTTCGGTAGCCCAACAGGTGAGCGTCCAGACTCTCGCCGTCCTTGACGAGCTCCACATTGAAGCTCTTCTTCGGCTTGGTGCCGGATGTCTGGCCGCGGAAGCGTATGCCTATGTCCGAACTGAAGCACGCCATGCCCTCGACATCCGAGTTCTTAAGCTTCGTCCTGCACCGCGCATCTATCACGCTGATATAGCCCGGGAACTTCTTGGTGTGCCCCTCGGCATCCTTCGATATGGAGTAGGCCTTGCTCATCTCGTCTAACGGGCAGTCCACGACCACGAACGGCAAGGTGCTGAACACTAACGTCCACTGCCTGCTCACGCTGTCGCTGACGACAAGAGTGTTGGAGGCGCCGGCACTCCAGTCCGAGATGTCCACATTATCCCGTCTGCCATTCTCGAGCGCGGTACCGTTGAGTTGGATGCCGTCATACCTGCTCTCATCCCAACGCAACGTTCCCCTCAATGCCCTGCCGACGCCAGGCTCTATAGTGGCGTAGAGGCAGCTGGCTGAAGTGTCAGCCACAAGGGGCACCTCGTTGAGCCACAGTCCGCAATCCCGCTGCGCCTTGACAGCGGCAACGGAGAAGATTGCAATGGCGGTAATGAGTAATCGACGTTTCATGAGTGAGGAGTTAGGAGTGAAGAATTAGGAATTAGAAATTAGAAATTAGGAATTAGGAGTGAGCGGTGAGGAATTAGAAATTAGAAATTAGGAATTAGGAGTTAAGGAAAAATTGAAGAATTGAAAAACGGAAGTCATGCCGAACTCGGCAAAAATCTCAAACCTCAATTATCAACTATCAATTATCAATTATCAACTATCAATTATCAATTATCAACTATCAATTATCAACTCACTTGCTGCCCAGCATGACGAAGAGGCCGTCCATGGTGAACTCATACTCTACGGTGGGTGTGTCGGCGAAGGATTCCTTGTAACTCAATATCCTGTAGCTGCCGCCCTCCCTGATGGCTGCGCTGGAGAAGAAGACTCCTATGCGACGGTAGTCGCTGGGAGTGGGTATGGCGCTGATTATCGTGCCGTCGGCCTCTGCCAGGGCTACGCCGCTGACGTAGCTCTTCTTCAGATAGGCCACCACGGCGGCCTGGGTGCTAGTGCCGTGGAGATTGCAGCTGAGCGAACCGACGCCCACCACCTCGCCGCCCCTCACCTCGAAGGTCTTGCCGTCGGTGTCGATGCCCATCTGTGCATCAGCCCCGCCCACGGTGTAGAGCATGCCGCCGTTCACCTTGAGGCTGCTGCCGTCGAAGCCGTCGTTCTCGCTACTGCACAGGAGCACATCGCCGCCGTTGATGACGCAGCCGGAGCTGTTGAGGCCGTCGTCGACGCAGTAGGAGCGTATGATGCCGCCGTTGATCTCTGCCTGCCGCTTGGTCTCCAGCCCCTCGGCGGCCATGCCGCCGGAGCCGCGCACACAGACGGTGCCGGAGTTAACGGTGAGCTTGCCGATGCTCTTGATGCACTTGGGCGAGGCTGAGGCGCCTATCTTATGGCCGTGGCCGTCCTCCTGCTTCTCCAGCGGTATGCGGGTGCCGGTGGTGCGCACGCGTATGTCGGCGCCGCCGATGGTGAGGGTGCCGTTATAGTATTTCTTACCGTTCTCATCCAGCAGGGTGCCCGCGGAGATGCCCTTGCCGCCCACTCCAGTGGACAGGCAGTGGATGGCGCCGCCGGTGATGGTCATATCCCATGCGCTCTTGACGGCGCAGCAGGAGCTGTAGTCCTCCTCAGCCTCCTCCCACACGGCGTCGCCCGTGGTGACGGCCTTTATCACGCCGCCGGTTATCCAGAGCAGCGAGTCGGAGGCGATGCCCTTGCCCGCCGCGCCGTCGGAGAAGGTCCTCACCACGCCGCCGCCTATCATCACGTTCTCCTGACCATAGACGGCCTTGCCCTTGGGGGCATGGGCGGCGACATGGATGAAGCCGCCGATGATGTGTACGTACTCGTCGGAGGCGATGCCGCACTTCTTCCTGCCGGTGACATAGAGCTGACCTTCGCCGGAGATGCACAGCTTGCCCTCCGCAAAGATGCAGCCGCGCTGATCCTCACCCTTCACCTTGATGTAGGCGTCGCCGTCGGTAAGGGTGTTGACGGTGCCGGCGGCTATCACGATGAAGAGGCGCTTCTTCAGCTGACTGTTGATGACGGGACCGTAGGGATTGGTCAGGTCGGCGTCGTTGAGGACGAGGCAGGCCTTGCGCTCGCTGTAGAGCTTGAAGGAGGCATCGCTGCTGGCGCCGGAGATGACATACCTCACTCCGGCGGCTGCCGTATGGATGGTGAGGTGGCCGCTCTCCCGGGTAACAGTGAGCGAGTCGGTGTCACCCTCCACGCTTACGTCGGCATCGTCGTAGTTGACATAGACGGTCTTGGTCCATGTGCTATGCTCCACAAAATCGTCGTACTGCACGCTGGCGGTGTCGGTTGCCAGCGGCTCCGGCCTTACAAGCTCCTTGTCAGCCTCCTCGAAGACTATGTCGTAGTCAAAGTCTGCCAGATATCTCTCAGGCATGACCTTACCTCGCCATGGGTCTTTCTCATGGAAGCTCATCATCCCCACGGCAGGAGTGGCAAAGGTGGCGGCGGCCTCTCCGCTCCACATCGTCAGGCTGTCACGGCCGAAGTCTATCCTGTCGACACCGTTGACTATACGCACCCTGTTGTAGCCGTTGACCTCCTCGTTGACATACACGTTGCGCTGAGCCCAGCCGCCCAAAACGGACAGCAGGCACAGAGTAACGGGGAGAAGTCTTTTCGGCTGCATGGGATGGTACAGTATCTATTTGAAAATTGAGGATTGGAAATAGAGAATTGCCACAGCGCGACACGAACGGCTTGCCAAAATCGTGAAATTGTGAAATTGCGAAATGAAAACGGATTGTCAAATTGTGAAATGGCGGTTACTTGCCAATTTGTAAATCGTAAATTGCGGAAGCGTCTTAATTGTGAAATGGCAGTGGTCTGCCAAGATTGTGAAATCGTGAAATCGTCAAATTGTGAAATGAAATAACGCATCACCTGATTACAAATTTAGCTGAACTGTTTCCCGCCCTGAGGACATAGGTCCCCCTGGCGAGGCCGCCAACGCTGACGCTCTCGGCAGAGGCACCTGCGTCGGCAGCGGACGAGACGGCTACCAGCCGTCCGCCCATATCATACACGGCTACCCTGCCAGCCTTGCCTCCGGCTACGGTTACCGTGCCACCCTCTATCCTTATACGGACATCGTCGCTCCGCTCCGCTCCGACGGCGTCAAGGTCGTCCTCGTCGATGTCAGAGAAATTCCATGACTCAACATCGGTGAAGTCCCAACGACCCACGATGCCCTCACCGGACGTGAGCGTTATGGTCTTGTCGCCGAACGTCATCTGCGGCTCAACGGCAAGGTTATACACTATGTCGGTGCCGTTGGCAAGACGGATGTGCAGCAGCATGCCGGATGGCGGCTCGTCGGAGGCGGGAGCTGCCGCCCTGCAGGGCAGACAGCCCAGCATCACCGCGACTGTAATCACAAGCAATTCCCTCATAATATCCCGCTATGCTTCAGGTTTGTAGGCTGCCGTCAGGATGGCGCTCTCCGCTGAGCAGAGGTTGGCAATGTATTTCTCGTTCTTGGCCACTTCAGCCTCGGCAAGGTTGAGATAAACACGCACGCTCCTGCCGAAGAGCTCGGGTGAGCGGCTGGCATCGAGCACGAGGAGGTGTGCCATCATGGCGCTGGCGGTGATGTCGTAGAGATGGCGCGCTGCCAGGTCCTGCAACTCCTGGTTGGCGGCCTCCTTCACGGCATTGACGCAAGCCTCGAGCTTATCGGCCAATGCCTTGGCACGGCTCCAGAGCGTCTGCATCTCAGCGCTCACGGTCTCCTCCTCCAGCTCACGCAGGATGCCGAGATAGGTGCCGTTGGTGATGTAGCGGATAGCTGCCACCACCTGCAGCTGGGTGGTTCCCTCATAGATGGAGGTGATGCGGGCGTCGCGGTAGAGGCGCTGACAGGCATACTCCAACATGAAGCCGCTGCCGCCGTGGATCTGGATGGAGTCGTAGGCATTCTGGTTGGCAAACTCAGAGTTGGTACCCTTGGCCAGCGGCGTAAACGCGTCGGCCATACGCGAATATTTCTTCTGCTCCTGACGCTCCTCGGGCGTAAGCTTACGCTCGCGGGCAATGTCCTCCAGAGCCTTGTAGATATCCACGTAGCGGGCGGTCATGTAGAGCAGCGAGCGGCCTGCGTCGAGCTTGGCCTTCATGTTGGCCAGCATCTCATAGACGGCAGGGAAGTTGATAATCTCCTGGCCGAACTGCTTGCGGTCCTTGGCATAGGCGAGTGCCTCGTTGTAGGCTGCCTGGCTGATGCCGACGCTCTGTGCAGCGATGCCGAGACGGGCACCGTTCATCAGAGCCATCACGTACTTGATAAGGCCCAGCTTGCGGTCGCCGCAAAGCTCTGCCTTGGCGTTCTTATACACAAGCTCGCAGGTGGGAGAACCGTGGATGCCCAACTTATTCTCGATGCGGCGCACGGTTACGCCGCCCTGACGCTTGTCGTAGATAAACATCGAGAGGCCGCGGCCATCCTTGGTGCCCTCCTCGGAGCGGGCAAGCACCAGGTGGATGTCGCTGTCGCCATTGGTGATGAAGCGCTTGCAGCCATTGAGGCGCCAGCAGTTCTCCTTCTCGTCAAAGGTTGCCTTGAGCATCACGCTCTGCAGGTCGGAGCCGGCATCGGGCTCGGTAAGGTCCATCGACATGGTCTCGCCCTGACAAACACGGGGGATGAAGCGCTGGCGCTGGTCCTCATCGCCAAACTCATAGAGGGTCTCGATGCAGTCTTGCAGCGACCAGATATTCTCAAAGCCGGCATCGGCAGTGGCAATAATCTCGTTGATAGCCGTGTAGGGAGTGCACGGGAAGTTGAGACCGCCGTAGCGGCGGGGCATGGTCACGCCATTGAGGCCGGCCTTAATGGTGGCGTCAAGGTTCTCATAGGTCTTGCTGGCATAGCGCACGCCGCCATTCTCGCAGTGGGGGCCTTCGGCATCCACATCCTCGGCATTGGGCGCAATGATGTTCTCTGCAATGTCGCCGGCCAGGTCAATGACGCGGTCATAGCTGTCCATTGTATCCTCAAAGTCCTGCGGAGCATAGTCAAACTCATCCTTGTCAGCAAAGTTGCGCTCCTTCAGCTCCACGATACGCCTCATCAGCGGGTGGTTAAGCTGAAACTTAATCTCGTCGTTATAATAGTTAGCCATGTTACTTGCTGTTTTTCTTGTAATACTTGATTAGCTTGGGAACAACCTCCTCCACGGTACCGTTGATGACATAGTCGGCAATCGTGTTGATGGGAGCGTTCGGGTCACTGTTAATAGAAATGATGATGCCGGCATCCTGCATACCTGCGATATGCTGGATCTGGCCTGAGATACCACAGGCGATATACACCTTGGGGCGCACGGTAACACCGGTCTGGCCTATCTGACGGTCATGGTCAACAAATCCGGCATCCACGGCAGCACGGCTGGCGCCTACCTCTGCGTGAAGCTCCTTGGCAAGGTCGAAGAGCATATCAAAGCCTTCCTTGCTGCCCATGCCGTAACCGCCGGCAACAACAATGGCAGCACCCTTGAGGTTGTGCTTAGCCTTCTCGATGTGGCGGTCGAGCACCTTAACCACGTACTCAATCTCAGGCACATACTTGGCCACGTCATGACGAATAACCTCGCCCTTGTAGTTGGGGTCGAGCACTTCCTTCTTCATCACACCCTCGCGCACCGTAGCCATCTGCGGACGATGCTCAGGATTAACGATTGTTGCCACTATGTTGCCACCGAATGCAGGGCGAATCTGATAGAGCTGATTCACATAGTGCTTCTTCTCCATCTCGCCGTTGGCATTCTTCACGTTCATGTCAAAGTCGCCAATCTCCAGCTCGGTGCAGTCGGCGGTAAGACCGCTGAACAGAGCCGAACTGACGCGCGGACCGAGGTCACGACCAATCACGGTAGCACCCATCAGGCATATCTGCGGCTTCTCCTCCTTGAAGAGATTAACCACCAGCGCAGTGTGAGGATTGGAGGTGTAGGGGAACAGGCCCTCTGCGTCAAACACATGCACCTTGTCAACACCGAAAGGCAGCACCTGCTTCTCTACGCCGTCAAGCTTGCTGCCGGCACAAATACATTCTAGTTGCACTCCTAAGGTATTGGCCAGTTTGCGGCCCTTGGTGAGGAGCTCCAGGCTGACATCAGCCACGGTGCAGCCTTCTATCTCGCAATATACAAATACGTTGTTCATATTAGCCAATAATCTTCTCGTTCAACAATTCCTGAATCAGGGTATCAATCTCTTCATCGCTGCTGTTCATCGTGCGGCTCTCCTTTGCCTTGAACACGATATTCTGCACAGCCTTCACATTAGTCGGCGAGCCTGCCTTGCCAATCTGTGCGGGGTCCGCATCGATGTCAGCGGCACCCCACTGGGTGATGTCAAGGTAGGGCTTCTTCTCCAGCACGGAAGCCAGAGCCTCAGCCTGTTCGGGAGTGCGCTCAGCGGCAGCAGTAGCGTTCTTATACTTCATGACGCGTTTGGCATTGCGGGGACGGCAAGGAGCAGCCGAGCCGTTGACCGTAACCACCAGCGGCAGGGGAGCCTCAACAGTCTCCACGCCGCCATCAATGTGGCGCTTCACGACAATCTTTTTCTTCTCAGGGTCGAGGCTGAGAATTTCCTCGGCATAGGTCACCTGGGTCAGGCCCAGCTTCTCGGCAATCTGCGGACCCACCTGAGCGGTGTCACCGTCGATGGCCTGACGGCCGCCAAGGATGATGTCATAGTCGCCAATCTTCTTGATAGCCTGCGACAGAGTGTAGCTGGTGGCCAGAGTGTCGGCACCGCCAAGCGGACGGTCGGTAACAACATAACCCTGGTCAGCACCTCTGTAGAGAGCTTCGCGGATAACCTCGGCAGACTTGGGCAGTCCCATCGTAAGCACTGAGATGGTGGAACCGGGAAACTGCTCCTTGAGTCGCAGTGCCTGCTCAAGGGCATTGAGGTCCTCGGGGTTGAACACTGCGGGCAGGGCAGCGCGATTCACGGTGCCCTCGGGAGTCATAGCATCGGGGCCCACATTACGCGTATCGGGCACCTGCTTGGCTAAGACAACGATTTTTAAACTCATAATTTTCTGGTATTTATAATTATCTAATTGAAATTCCTGCAAATTGTTATGCAAACATATGCGTACAACTATTATACGTAGCGCGCATACACGCGCAACATCTTGAAAGTGCAAAATTAAGAATACTTTTTCATACTCACGCATAAAAGACACAGAAATTACACATTTGCGACCAAACTTGTGCAATTATCTGCAACTTCGCATAGCATCTGGCACCCTATCACAAAGATATCTAAAAAGTTCTAAAACGGTAATTCTTTATCAAAAAATTGTCTCTTTGTTTTTTTTGTTAAATATTCATACAAAATTATGCATATTTTCATTATCCATACAGAAAATGTAGTATATTTGCACCGGCTGGAGAACCGAAGCATTCCCCTTCTCTGCCGCGATACAGAAAACAAATCCTTAAAATTTTTATACTATGAAAAAATCATTGATATTTTCTATCCTCCTGAGCGCAGCCAGCATCTTTGCATTCGGCGGCGCCGAAGACTACGGCAAGAAGGCTAAGCCAGTGGCAATAAACAGCGTCAACTTCCCCGACAGCATATTCCGCGCCAAAGTCGCCGAAGCAACCGGCGTAGCAGAAGGCGAGACCTTGACAGCCGCACAAGTGGCCTCGGTAAAGGTGCTATCAGTACATCACAAAAAACTGAAATCGCTGACGGGAGTCGAGCATTTCGTCGCTCTCGAGAGACTGTACTGCTCCCACTGCTCTATCACGGAGCTTGACGTTTCGGCTAACAAGGCACTGAGAAAACTGATTTGCGACTTCAACGAGCTCAAGAGCCTCGACGTCTCAAAGAACAAAGAGCTGGACACCCTGGAATGCCATTTTAACCCACTGGCCAGCCTCGATGTAACCAAGAACAAGAAACTCGTCAGACTGGCATTCGGCCACAGCCAAATAGCCTCCATCGACGTGTCGAAAAACAGAGCCCTCAAGAGCCTCGTCTGCGTCAACACGCCCGTCAGCAAGTTGAATGTCAGCAAGAACCCAGCCCTCCATGAACTCTACTGCATGACCACCAAGATAACGGAGTTGGACGTCACCCATAACCCCAATCTTAAAGTCCTGCATTGCTACGAAAACGAGCTGACCAGCCTCGATGTGTCGCACAACCCCAAACTTTGGGAGCTGTATTGCCAAAAGAACCGACTGACAGCACTCGACGTAAAAAACAACACCGACCTGGAATTCCTGAAATGCAGCGACAATCCCATCACCGCGCTCGACGTCACTATGCTCAAGGACATGCTGGAACTGACATGCAGCAATACTGACATCAGCAGCCTCGACGTTTCCAACTGTCCCGAACTGTCTGTACTTGAATGCTATAACTGCCATCTTACCTCCCTTGATGTGAGCCACAACCCCAAGCTCGGCTACCTCATCTGCGCCGCCAACCCTCTCGGCACCCTCGACGTCTCACACAACACCGAACTGAGAAGGCTAACCTGCGTCCAAAACGAACTGACCAACCTCGACCTCTCCGGCTGTCCCGAACTGAGAAGGCTAACCTGCGTCCAAAACGAACTGACCAACCTCGACCTCTCCGGCTGTCCCGAACTGGAAGAACTGGATTGCAGCAAAAACAGCCTCACAAGTCTCGACCTAAGCGGTACTCCCAAGCTCGAAACACTTTGTTGCGACAAAAATAGAATTACGACCCTCGACCTCTCCGGCTGTCCTAATATATACGGCGTCAGGACTGACCTTGCCAGAGACCAGGTGAAAGGCAACATCAGCGGATGGTTCCGCAATGAATAAGACACCCAGCCTGACAAAACCAATAGGCGGCGAACAACTTGCGTTCGCCGCCT
>CADAZW010000043.1:0-10260 GCA_902792555.1 uncultured Bacteroidales bacterium
CCAAGACACTGGAACAAAACTACCATCTGATGGCTCACATGGAGGCGTTGCACGAACTGGGCAAGCCGCTGCTGGTGGGCATCTCGCGCAAGAGCATGATCTACCGCCTGCTGGGCACCACGCCCGAAGAGGCCCTCAACGGCACCACCGCCCTCCACACCCTGGCCCTGCAGAAAGGGGCCAGCATCCTTAGAGTACACGACGTAAAGGCCTGCACCGAAGTCATAACCATATACAAAGAATACCTAAAAAACTCATAAAATCCCGAGATCCCTCTAACTCCCCTAAAGGGGAGGACCCTCGCGCCTGAGATAAATCTTCCCCCCTAGGGGCATAAGAGGGAGTCTCCTAACTCTTAACTCCTAATTGCCGCTTCGCTCTCAGACTCTCTCTTGTCAGCCCGCGCCGCTGGCGCGACCACTGACAGAGTCTTCGCTCAAAGAGAGCATTGCTCAACAGAGTCTTCGCGATGCCTGCGGCATTGCCGCTTCGCTCTCAGACTCTCCTTTGTCAACCCGCGCCGCTGGCGCAACCACTGACAGAGTCTTCGCTCAAAGAGAGCATTGCTCAACAGAGTCTTCGCGATGCCTTCGGCATTCCTAATTCCTAATTCCTAATTCCTAATTCCTAATTTCTAATTCCTAATTTCCCAAAAGATGATTACAATTGGCATTAAGGACATAATAGACATTATCCTCGTTGCACTGCTGCTCTTCTATATCTACAAGCTGATGAAGCGCTCCTATGCCGCCAACATCTTCACCGGCATAATAATCTTCATCATCGCTTGGATAGTGGTGTCGCAGGTGTTCAATATGCGATTGCTCGGCACCATCTTCGACAAACTTGTCAGCATGGGAGTGATTGCGCTGGTCATCGTCTTTCAGGAGGAAATACGCCGTTTCTTCTCCACCATCGGCACGCGCCGCTCCAACATCTTCCGATTCCTTGGCAAGAAACACCGCCAGCAAGCCAGCCACGAAGACATCATGCCCATAGTGCTGGCCTGCAAGAAAATGAGCGATGACCGAGTTGGCGCACTCATCGTAATTGAACGCGCAGTGGGTCTGCGCGACTTCATCAGCTCAGGCGAGGAGATAGACGCAAAAATCAACAACAGCCTAATACAGAACATCTTCTTCAAGAACTCCCCCCTCCACGACGGCGCCATGATTATCCGCGGCACTCGCATAGTAGCCGCCGGCTGCATACTGCCCGTGAGCCACGACAGCGACATACCAAAGAGCCTCGGACTGCGCCACCGCTCTGCACTCGGCATCTCGGAGAAGAGCGATGCACTGGCCATCATAGTCTCTGAGGAGACCGGCAACATATCCCTGGCTCAAGACGGCAAATTCAAGCTAAAAGTCACCCCCGATGAACTGGAGACCGCCCTCGCCGAGGAGTAAGCATACGCAAAGAGATAAGACAGGTAAGACATTACAAAATTTATCGACTCCAAAATTATGAAAAAGAAATTGCAGAACCTGATGCTCATCGCCCTCATGCTGGTACCCGTAGGCACCATGGCAAAGGATTTGTATTGCTACTACACCAACAGCAACAAGACCCTCACCTTCTACTACGACGATGAGCTTGCCAACCGCAAGCGCCAGCTTAGCACCTATCCCAATGACAGGATTTATGACATCGCCGGCACCAACGGCTGGAACGCTGTGAGAAGCAAAGTAGAACAAATCAAGTTTGACAACTCCTTCTGGGATGCCCGCATAGCCGGCCTCGGAGGCTTTTTCAGGGACTGCACCAATTTGCAGAAGGTCATCAACTTCGGCAACTTCAACGGCGACAAGTGCACTGACTGGTCCTACCTCTTCTACAACTGCTCAAGCCTCAAAAGCATCGACCTCAGCGATTTCCGTTCCGGCCCCGCCGCCAACTGGAGCCATATGTTTGACGGCTGCATGGCTCTCACCGCCGTAACCGGACTGCAGAACGTGGCCACCTCCTCCGCCACCGACATGAGCTATATGTTCAACAACTGCATCAACCTCGCCAGCCTCGACCTGAGCAACTTCAACACGGCCAAGGTCACCAACATGAGCTACATGTTCGCCAACTGCCAGAGCCTCACCAGCCTTGACTTGAGCAGTTTCAATACTACCAATGTCACCGATATGAGCTACATGCTCAACTCCTGCGAGCAGCTCAGACGGCTCGACCTGAGCAACTTCAACACCTCCAAGGTCACCGGCATGACAGCCATGTTCAGCGGCTGCAGCAAGGTGAAGGAGATCAACGTTACCTCCTTCGACATGAGCCGCGTAAAAAACATTACCTTCATGTTCTCCAGTTGTCCGCAGCTCGTCACCATCTACTGCAACTGCGACTGGAAAGACTATCTTCCCAGCGATGCCAGCAGCAACTATATCTTCGATAATGACACTAAGTTGATGGGCGGGCATTTCAGTACATACAAGGACTCTTGGGGTATTGACGAAGCTCATCCCGATATGATTGGACGGCCTGGAGCCTTCACCGCCAAGAGCGGCCTTATCTTTGACGGCCATCTGCTTACTGCCAAAAATGCGCAGTCGTTCGTATTGTCAGGCACTATCACCTACGACCCCGACGAGTTTTCGCTGACACTGAACAATGTCACGCTCAAGGGCGATGCCGGCCTTTGGCTACCCGACAGCGAAACATTGTCTCTCTATCTCATAGGAGAAAGCAGCATCACCGCTAAAGGCAATGCCATAGAAGGCGGCGACATCTTCCCTTCTGCCCTCATCGCCGATGCTTCCCTCACCCTTAAGAGTACTGAAGCAAGTGGCATACAAATGTGGGGCAACTCTGTGCTCTCAGGTGATGAACTGCCCACGGGCAACCTGTGCCTTATTAATGTCCACGGCCATTATGGAGCCATAAAAGGCGTTAGCCAGTGGTACTCCTACTCCAACAAATACCGCAGTCCTTCAATCATTCTGGGCGACATGGAGCTGAACCTGGACTCACACTACGGCACTGTTGTTGACGGCCTCGAATCCATCAACGAGAAAGACATAGCATACAGCTACGACACCTATTACTTCAACAGCGAGAAAGGCGCCGTGTATGACTACTCCGTGCGCCCTAATGGCCTCAACGAAGGAACGGCTGTAACCAAGCCTTTCAAAATTGTGCACAAGAACAATCTTGAATATTATCATGTCAACTTGGGCGGCAACTGGCTCAACAACTACAATGCTGATGACTTCAATCCCATGTCACTCAGCAAGGGCAAGGTGACCTATGCAAACAACGTGCTGAAACTCGAGAACGCCGAGTTCAGCACTCCCTACGTCCCCCTTGATGAAGTGTATGGACTGTTTGTACAAGAAAACAGTTTCCTCATATACCTGAAGGGCACCAACTCCATCACCGGCACAGACGAAGACAGCTATTACGGCCTTTACCTCGGTGAAGACGAAAAGGCGGCAAGCACCCGGCAGTGGTGTATAAATGGACTTGACAATAATGCCTCGCTTTCTCTGATGGGCGATTTATATTGCCAGAGTCTGAACGAAGAAAGTAAAGCACAGCTAAGCATTGTCGACTCCAAAATCACCGTGACCGACGCGGCATATTGCTGGCAGGAGGATTATGTGGACCTGTTTATCAGGAACAGCGAACTTGATCTGAGTTGCGCCAAGTGGTCCGACCAGACTATCATGGAGTCTTTCAACAGCGTCACCCTGCAAGACTGCCAATTCGCCGACGGCTGCTACTGGGATGCACAGACGGGCATGGTAATGGACAGTAGCGGTCAGCCCGCCACTGGTCAAGTTCGCATCCAGCGCAGTGGCTCCACATGGAAGAAGGGCGACGTAACCGGTGAGGGAGATGTCAACTCCGCTGATGTGGTGGCCATCTACCGCTACATCATAGAGGGCGAGGCATCCGGCTTCGCCAAGACCAAGGCCGATGTTGACGGCAACGGCGAAGTCAACTCCGCCGATGTGGTGGCCGTCTATAAGATCATCATCAGCGGCAACTGATAATTCCGAAGCAATACTCTATTACCCCCACAATGGGACGCAACAATAAGTGGCGCCGCGCTTTGTAAAAGTGCGGCGCCATCTATTATTGTAAAGCCTGACTATCCGACAATGCTAGCAGCAGCGGCAAGGGCCGTGATAAGCGAAACCCCTGTACCGTCAGCTTGGGCCAGTGCGTTGTGGCCGCTGAGCACGGAGCCCACGGCATAGAGATTGCGCACAGGGGCACCGCCCTTGAAAGGATGCAGATTGCTATCTGTGCTCACGCCAAATCCCATGAAGGGCTGAGAGTCAAAAATGTCTGTCTTAGTCCAGCCCGTGCGACTGGGGGCAGCATCAATATCGAGATTGAAAAGCGGCTCGCTAACCTTGCGATAGTCAGCCACGAGACCATGGCTCTGGAATGAGCCCGTTGCCAGGATATAGTTGTCAGCGTTGACTGTCTCGGAATAGCCGCTGGCAATGCTGATGACCTCACCAGCACTTATAAAGCCCGAAGTAACCCTAGACTCGTGAAAGATTTTGCCGCCAAGCTCTGTGAAACGCTTGCGCAGCAAGTTCTGCACACGCATGCCAAGCAGTGATGGAGGCAGCGTAGCTATCACAAAGACGGGCACTCCCATCATCTCACGCAGCTTGCGCAAAGGCTCTATGCCATTTATGCCGAACACTGCGGGCAGGACAATGGCTGAGGGTTGGTGATTGGGGGTGTTAGGTTGAAGATTCGTGATTTTGGATTTAACCTCGGCGGCGAAATCGCGGAGAATCTCGTCATTGTCCATCAGTCGGGCGATGCTGGTGGCACGGGTCTCATAGGGACTCTTGCGGTTGGCCTGCATAATCTTGAGGGTAACAATGTGGGTAGTGGCCTGCGCGCCCATATGCTCCAATCCGTGGGCTATGAATTCAACAGGAAAGTCAAGGAAACCCTCGATATTTAATATTTGGAAATTGAAATTTGGGATTCGGAAATCAGTGTCCGCTGTCAAGCAATCGTCAAGGCTCAGCCATGCGGGGCGGGGCACTCCCAAGGGAGTAATGCGGCTGTGATTACCACTGGCATCGCCTTTAAAATCAATACCAGCCTCAGTCAGGATGGTCTGAGCCTCGGCAGCAAAATGCGCCACGGCATCAGCGCCTATCTTGGCGTAGGGATGATTGGCGGGCAGATTCTTTATCTCGTCAAGAGGACGGCTGACAACCTTGCCCTCGGCATCGTAGCCCAGCAGGTCGAAGGAGCCGGAGAAATAATTGAGCGTACTCTGCCCTGCAGCGGCAAGAGCCACCTGTTGTCCCGCCTTGGCAAGGGCAATGCCTGCTGTAAGTCCGCTAAGGCCGCCACCTATTATTATAGTATCGAAAGACATTTCTTTGTTTAGGAAAAAAGGAGTAAAGGAGTAAGGAGTAAGTATTTATTGAGCATCTCCGGAGAATTGGTCGAGGCCGCAGAGGCCCTGATATACGCTGGCCATATACTGGCCGTCGGCAAGAGTGGTGCCCCACCCCACAGGATAGATGCCCTTCCAGCGCTCGCCAATGAAGTCAGCGAGGTCGCGCCCACTCTGGGCAGCATCTTTCTTTCCAACCGAGCACATAAGGCGGGCCGAACGCAATGCACATAGACGGCCTGCACACTTGCCCATACCCATACGTGTACGGCGGCGCAGCTGGGTGAGAGTCTCGGCCTGACCACTAGATATAGTGTCACATATCTCGCCGAGCGTAACCTTATGGCACTCGCAAACAAACATCTTCTCGTCGCGCAAGGCAACCGCGCGGCTGCCTCTGCGCAAGGAAGCCGGAGCATCCTCCACCCTGTTGTCGATGTCGGGCAAAGCTATCATGGCTGTCTCGCACTTGCGGGCCACATTAAGCTTGGCGCAGACGAGGTCAGTTGCCATCTCGGCCATCAGACGATAGGTCATGAGCTTACCGCCGGTGATGGTGATGAAACCCCGCAGTCCGTCGCGCTTCTCGTGATCAATACACACAATGCCGCGACTAATGCCGCGACCTGACGCATCGTCGTCGGCCGCAACCAACGGACGCACACCGGCATAAGCCCGCAGCATACGAGTGCTAGCCAGCATTGGCACGAGCTTGGTTCCTTCATGCAGCAGAATCTCTATCTCCTTGGGCGTAACGCGCATATCATCGCACTCGGCAATGGGCACGCGGTCAGAGGTAGAACCGAGAATGGTCACATTGCCGTCAGGCACAAGTATATCACCATTTGAGGTCTTATGGCAGCGATTAATAACCATCTTGTTGACACGGTTGGCAAAGATAATGAGGGCTCCCTTGCTGGGAAACATCTTCACCTCCACCCCGGCCATCTGCGCAAGAAGCATTCCCCAAATACCAGCGGCATTGACGACAACACGTCCGCGGACCTCAAACTCCTCGCCGCTTTGAGTAGCGCGCACCTTAACGCCCTCCACGCTGCCACCACGGCGGATAACGGCCGTAACCTCATGATATGTAAGAATGTCGGCACCATGCAGGCGCGCGTCCAGCTCGTTGGCTCTCACAAGACGGAAGGGATCAACAGAACCGTCTGGCACCCTCACTGCGCCAGTGAGCGCCGGATTTACCGCAGGCTCAATGCGCTTAGCCTCCTCGGGATCGATGATGTCAGCGGGAATGCCAGCACGATGGCAAGCCTCATATAGCTGCGTCTGGTAACTGAGGTCGTCCTCGGGCAGCGAAATAAAAAGGCCATCGTGCTCCTCCACACAATGGCTGGCAATACGACGCAAAATCATATTCTCACGGATGCACTCCGCCGCTGAGGCAGAGTCGCTGACAGCATAGCGCGCTCCGGAGTGGAGCAGGCCGTGGTTGCGCCCGGTGGCTCCGGTGGCAAAATCGCTGCGCTCCAGCAGCAGCGTCTTGAGACCGCGCATGGCACAGTCGCGGGCAGTACCTACGCCGGTGATGCCGCCGCCCACGATGATTACATCGTATTCTTTCTTTGCAATATTATTACTCATCAGAACCTATTATTGATTAGAGCTTCCGAAGTGCTTGGTGGCGAAAGGCAGGCTTGTGTAGAGGGCTGACTTCCAGTAGCTCCAATTATGGATGCCGTCGCGTATGCGGAGCTCTGCCTTGACGCGCTTGTTGCGCATCAGCATGTGGAGGCGCTCGCTCTGCTCAAGGAGGAAGTCGTCATCACCGATGTCGAAGAACCACTTGACGGTGCGCAGCTTCTCAAGCGTCTCCTCGTCAGCCTGCTCCACAAAACGGATGGCGGAGTTTTCCTGTACGGCCTTGACGACATAATAGAGCTTGTTGATTTCAGCCGACTGCAGACTGCGACTCTCGTCGAGCCAAGCGCTCATGGCGTAGCAGGAGGAGAACATTTCGGGGTGCTTCTGGCTATAGACAGTGCTGCCGCCACCGCCCATGGAGAGGCCGCTTATGGCGCGATGGGCCTTGTCGCCCTGGATATGATAGCGCGCCTCCACCCAGGGCACCAACTCCTGGAAGAAGAAGTCCTCGTAATTGTGGCCGGGCATATTGAAATAGCCGTTCCACGTGTTGTGGGTGTCGGGACCGCCGGCATTAGGCATAATAATGACCATCGGACATATCTTGCCTGCAGCCAACAGTTCATCAGCCACCTCGCCGAGCTGAGCATTGTTGTTCCAGGCGCCGTAATAGTCGCTCAGACCATGAAGCAGATAGAGCACGGGATAGGCGGTGAGGCCGCTATCATCGAAAGAGTCGGGAGTATAGACATTATACTTCACCCACTCGTCCATGACAGTGCTGTAGAGGCTGTCGGTCCTGACCACAGCCTGACTGTGCAAGCCCCAGAGCAAGGCCGGCAGCAAAAAGAGATTGCGAAGAATGGTTTTCATGTATTCAATTGTTATTTTAAACGTGCGTACATATTACTTAATAATCCAGCAGCACGGCCTTGCCCTCGGCAATGCTGCACGGCACATCGATAATGCGCTGATTGCTGCTGCCGCGGAAGCGGAGCGAGATATCACGCTTGGCCGCCATGAACGGTCCATCAACCAGCACGTCGATATTCTGCAGCACCGGCTGGCAGGTCTCTTTCTGGCTAATCATCTCCCACAGGAATCCGGTATAGAGCCAGATAGTCTTGTGCATTTCCTGCTTTATGCGAACGCAAAGACGGCTCACATCCTCGGCGCTGTAGAGAGGGTCGCCGCCGGAGAAGGTCACATTAAACCTGTTGCGGCGGATGACCTCCATGATTTCGTCATCAGTCATCTCGCGACCGGCGCCGAAATCCCACGACTGCGGATTGTGGCAACCCTCGCACTGATGCTTGCAGCCTGCCACGTAGATGGAAGTGCGCAGACCGGGGCCGTCCACCGTGGTACCTTCTATTATATCGAGGATTCTCATCAGGTTATTTATGTACTACGCGGTCGTGCAGCTCAGCCAGCTTGCCAGAGTTCCAGCGGTCGGTGGTGCCCACCAGGTAGCCGGTGATGCGCTGCAATGTGTCGATATGCTTGCTGCCGCAGCGGGGGCAGGTGGTCAGACCTTCGGTGGCATCCTCGTAGCCGCAGTCCATGCAGCGGTTGCGGTTATGGTTAACCGAGCCATAGCCGATGTTATATTCATCCATGAGGTCCACAATGTCCATGATGGCATCGGTATTATGAGTGGCGTCGCCGTCAATCTCCACGTAGAAGATATGACCGCCGCGTGTCAGCTCATGATAGGGAGCCTCCACCTCGGCCTTGTGGCGCGGGCTGCAGTGATAATAGACGGGCACGTGGTTGGAGTTGGTGTAATAGTCCTTGTCCGTAACGCCGGGTATGATGCCGTACTTCTTGCGGTCGCCCTTGGTAAAGCGGCCGGCCAGGCCCTCGGCAGGGGTGGCGAGAACGCTGAAATTGTGCTGGTAGCGCTCGCTGAAGTCGTTGACACGGTCGCGCATGTAGGTAACGATCTTAAGACCCAGCTCCTGAGCCTCCTCGCTCTCGCCGTGGTGCTTGCCGATAAGGGCGATAAGGCACTCGGCCAGGCCGATGAATCCGATGCCGAGGGTGCCCTGGTTAATCACAGCCTCCACGGTGTCATTGGGTCCAAGCTCCTCGGAACCCACCCACAGGCGGCTCATCACCATCGGGAACTGCTTGGCCAGGGCCGTGCGCTGGAAGTCGAAACGCTCGTTGAGCTGCTTGGCGGTAATCTCAAGCAGATTGTCAAGCTTGGCGAAGAAAGCGTTGATGCGAGCCTCCTTGTCCTTGATGCCCATGCATTCAATAGCCAGCCCAACGATATTCATGGTAGAGAAGGACAGATTGCCGCGACCAATGCTGGTCTTGGGGCCGAAGCGGTTCTCAAACACACGCGTGCGGCAGCCCATAGTGGCCAGCTCATACATGTAGCGATTGGGGTCGTTGATGTCCCACTTCTCGTGCTGATTGTATGTAGCATCGAGGTTTACGAAGTTGGGGAAGAAGCGGCGCGCCGTAACGGTGCAGGCATATTTATAGAGATCGTAGTTGGGATCGGTGGGCAGGTAGCTCACTCCCTTCTTCTTCTTCCATATCTGGATGGGGAAGATGGCGGTGGCGCCGTTGCCAACGCCCTCGTAGGTGGATTTAAGTATCTCGCGGATAACGCAGCGGCCCTCGGCTGAGGTATCGGTGCCATAGTTGATGGAGGAGAAGACCACCTGGTTGCCGCCGCGCGAATGGATGGTGTTCATATTATGAATAAAGGCCTCCATCGCCTGATGCACGCGTCCCACGGTGCGGTTGATGGCATGGTGCAGCACTCGCTCCTTGCCAGTCATGCCAGTAAGCTCGCAGGTGAGATAGTCGGGGAACTTGGCGTCGTAGAGGTCGCTATAGTCCTCACCGTTAAGCTGCTCGATGTACTTCACCTCCTCAATAAACGAGCTGCGCACGAAGGGGGCGAGGTAGAAGTCAAACGCCGGTATGGCCTGGCCTCCGTGCATCTCGTTCTGCGCCGTCTCCAACGAGATGCAGGCAATCACGCTGGCGGTCTCTATGCGCTTGGCGGGACGGCTCTCGCCATGACCGGCGGTAAAGCCATGCTGCAGAATCTTGTCCAGCGGATGCTGCACGCAGGTGAGGCTCTTGGTGGGATAATAATCCTTGTCGTGGATGTGCAGCAGGTTGCTCTTCACCGCCTCGCGTGACTCCTCACTCAGCAGGTAGTCGTCAACAAAGGGCTTGGTGCTCTCCGATGAGAACTTCATCATCATGCCAGCGGGCGAGTCTGCGTTCATATTTGCATTCTCGCG
>CADAZW010000043.1:10283-34799 GCA_902792555.1 uncultured Bacteroidales bacterium
TTGGCATTGATAATGTCAAAGAAGTTGGACGTCATCTTGGCGTTGCGCGCAATGCGGCGCTTGTTGCGGTAGGCAATGTAGAGCTTGGCCACTTCCTTGCGGGGACTCTTCATGAGCTCCATCTCCACCAGGTCCTGGATCTCCTCCACCTCCATCTGCTCCCTGCCGATAAAGCCTATCCTGTCGGCAATCCTCTGAATCAGACTCTCATCCTCACCCTTCTCGGTCTGGAGCATAGCCTTGCGTATAGCAGCCTTTATCTTCTCCTCATTGTAACCCACTATACGCCCGTCGCGTTTTTTAACTGTCTGTATCATTGTCGGTTATTCTGTTATATTAATTTCTACTCTTAATCAGCGCATTTCTCGACCTTACAAAGGTACTCATAATTCCCAATATGCGCAAATATTTTTCAAGGATTTTCCAAAAATTTCCGACAAAAATTTCTTTTTGGAAAACTTCGCAGAAAAGCAAACAACGCTAATCACTGCTAATCAGCGTAATAGCTTTTGGTTTCGGGAAACTTTTCCCACCGAACGCCCTTCGCAAAAATAAATATCCGCAACAATAGACATGCAAACACTACCAGCTGACAAAATAGAGACAGCCCATTATTATATGTACATACGTACATTATTTAATAGCATGCTCCCGCCACAAATTTCACACGACAATTCCATTTTTCCCAACCGGAAACAAGCAAACCGCGAGGGCGCGTGACATAAACCCGTTAAGAGAAATTTTAATTGCGCCGAAACGAAATCTAATCGCGCCGAAGTCAAATCTAATCGCGCCGAAACCGACCATTTCAGCACGATTAAAAAAATTGTTTGCGCAATTATAAAAAATATCTGCGCAATGAAAAGAATTGTTTGCGCGTTTGATGTGCTGGAGCAAACAATTTTATTATCCCTTTACGGAGAAAAAAATTTCCTTCTCAGTGATTTGCAAGATACGCAGGCATTTAGCAAGAACGAAAACAGCCGACACTTGCGGGGGCTGGGGAATTGAGAGGACCAAAAGACTTGGTCGTAACGGAAAAAACACGTAACTTTGCCTTGCATTACAAATCAAGTTAGGCGCCACCTCGGGAAAACAAAAGAGATCTTTTTGGTTTCCGCTCGGATTGCGCATAACTTTGCAAGAGAAAACTATTAGCCAGAGAAAACAGATGAATATCATCGTCAACAACTCACCCTGCGAGACCACGGCCACAACCCTCGCCCAGCTGGCCGCAGAACAGCGCCTGCCCCAGAGCGGAGTAGCCGTAGCCGTCAACAACCAGATGGTGCCGCGAACCAATTGGGACTCCTTCGCCCTTCAGGACGGGCAGAAGATCACCATCCTCAAGGCTTTCAGCGGAGGATAGCACCAAGCGCTGACTTTGTCCGGGCCACTCTAAACGTCATGAGACAGAAATTGGCAATTCCGAATGACATTCCAAATGAATGAGGTAATCAAATATCGCGGGCGACTACAGTTTATCACCCACCAGACCGAGCGCCACTCCACCCTGGAAGGCGCGGAGATGGCCCTGGAGGGCGGATGCCGCTGGATACAGCTCCGCATGAAAGATGCCGACGGGGAGGAAATACTTAAGGTGGGGCGTGAGCTGCGCCGTATGTGCAACCACTACAACGCCACCCTCATAGTGGACGACCACGTGGAACTCGTCAAGGAGCTAAAAGCCGACGGCGTGCATCTCGGCCTCACTGACATGCCTATACGCGAGGCGCGCCAGCTGCTGGGCGAAGAAGTGCTCATCGGCGGCACTGCCAACACGGCAGAGCAGGCCCTCGGCCACTGCCGCCAGGGAGCCGACTATATAGGATGCGGCCCATTCCGGTTTACCCAGACCAAGAAGAACCTGGCCCCCACCCTAGGCATCAACGGCTACGAAGAAATCACCAATCGCCTCAACGAGGAGCTTGTGCGGGTGCCTATAGTGGCCATCGGCGGCATCACCATTGACGACATCAGCGACATTATGGCGGTCGGAGTAAGCGGCATCGCCATCTCGGGCACCGTGCTGCAAGCCTCTGATCCCGTAAGCGAGATGCAGAAAATAGTAAGACTGATTAACAAGATAAACAACTAAGAAAAGATGGATATACTGAAAATCGCGAACAACGAATTCACCTCGCGCCTCTTCCTGGGCACGGGCAAATTCGGCTCAAATGAAATAATGAACGAAGCCATCCAAGCCTCTGGCACGCAAATGGTTACCCTGGCCATGAAGCGCGTTGAGCTCGGCGATGCCAGCGATGATTTTCTAGCCCACATCACCAATCCCAACATCAAGCTGCTGCCCAACACCAGCGGCGTGCGCGACGCCGAGGAAGCCGTCTTCGCTGCACAGATGGCAAGAGAGGCTTTTCAGACACCATGGCTCAAACTCGAGATCCATCCAGACCCTCGCTACCTGCTGCCCGACTCTGTGGAGACACTCAAGGCCACTGAGCAACTGGTCAAAATGGGCTTCATCGTACTACCCTACTGCCAAGCCGATCCCACGCTATGCAAACAGCTGGCCGAGGCCGGTGCCGCCGCCGTGATGCCGCTGGCCGCCCCAATCGGTTCCAACCGCGGCCTGCAGACGCACGACTTCCTCCAGATAATCATCGAGGAGTCGGCCGTACCCGTGGTTGTTGATGCAGGACTTGGTGCCCCTAGCCATGCTGCAGAGGCAATGGAAATGGGCGCCAGCGCATGCCTTGTCAACACAGCCATATCCGTGGCTGCCAATCCCGTGGAGATGGCCGTAGCCTTCAAGGAGGCCGTCATTGCCGGCCGCCGCGCCTATGAAGCTGGACTGGCTGTGCAGGCCCGCAGCTTTGAGGCCAGCGCAAGCTCGCCACTCACGCAGTTTCTGGCATAAAAAACAGATTCTAAAGAAACGAAAAACCAAAAATGTTCTCTGAATATTTAGAAAAGATAAACTGGGAGGACACCACCGAGCGCATTGCCGCCAAAACAGAGGCCGACGTGCGCCGCGCCCTCGGCAAGAGCCGCTGCGACGTTGAGGACTTCATGGCCCTCATCTCGCCCGCAGCCGAACCCCACATTGAACAGATGGCTCAGCTCTCCAAACATTACACCGAGGAGCGCTTCGGGCGCACCATGTCGATGTTTATCCCCCTCTACATCACCAACTCCTGCACCAACGGCTGCATCTACTGCGCCTTCCACCGCCAGAACCCCATGAGTCGAGTGATTCTCACCCCGGCACAGATAGAGGACGAGTTCCGGGCCATCAAGCGTCTGGCTCCTTTTGAGAATATCCTCATCGTCACGGGCGAGAACCCCGCAAAGGCCGGCACGCCCTACCTCTGCGAGGCTGTCAGCATAGCCAAGCGCCACTTCAGCAACGTAAAGATTGAGGTGCAACCTCTGAGCGCTGAGGACTACCGCGAGCTCACCCACCACGGCATGAACGGCGTAATCTGCTTCCAGGAAACTTACCATAAGGCAAACTACAACATCTACCATCCGAGTGGTATGAAATCAAATTTTGAGTGGCGCGTCAACGGCTTCGACCGCATGGGCCAGGCCGGGGTGCACTCCATCGGCATGGGCGTACTCATCGGGCTGGAGAAGGAGTGGCGCACCGATATCACCATGATGGCACACCACCTGCGCTATCTGCAACGCAACTTCTGGCGCACAAAATATAGCATCAACTTCCCCCGCATGAGGCCTGCCGAGAATCAAGGGTTTCAGCCCAACTGCGTGATGAGCGACCGCCAGCTGGCGCAGGCCACCTTCGCCATGCGCATCTTCGACCATGATGTTGACATATCCTATTCCACACGCGAGCCAGCCTTCATACGCGACAACATGGCAGGTCTCGGCGTAACGACCATGAGTGCCGACAGCCGCACCCAACCCGGAGGCTATTACACCTACCCCGAGGCTCTCGATCAGTTCTCCGTCAATGACAACCGCACCGCCGACGAAATACGCCAGGCCCTGCTGAGCCGCGGCATTACACCTGTGTGGAAAGACTGGGACGCCAGCTTCGACCAGAAGATAGCTAACTGAGTTTGCTCCTATCGCGCCTCCTATAGTCCCTATAGTATCTATAGTTCCTATAGTTTATTAAAATGCCCAGTCGAAATGAAGCTAGTTCTCCTAACCAAGCCTGAGTTTTTCAGCGGCGAAGCGGAAATAATCAACAGCCTCTTCCGCCACGGCCTCCCCACGCTGCACCTGCGCAAGCCGCAGGCCACGGCTGAGGAGAAGGACGCCCTCGTTGCGCTGATTGAGCCACGGTTTCGCGACAGGATTGTAATGCACAACCATGACCTGCACTCCTGCCACACTTTGGAGGAAGTAAGCCGAAACAAACTGAAAAGTGACTATGTCTTCCTCAGCCCCATTTTCGACAGCATCTCCAAACAGGGCTACCACGCAGCGTTCACGGAGGAAACTCTACGTCAGGCCCATCACGCCGGCATTATCGACAAAAAGGTGATAGCCCTAGGCGGCATCACTCCTTCCAATGCGCGCAAGGCTCTCAGCCTCGGTTTTGGCGGAGTGGCAGTGCTAGGCGACATCTGGCAGAGCGAAAATCCCGTCGCGCGCCTTGGTGAATACCTAATCTAAAACAGTAAATTCATAGACATTCTTAACGCCCGCAACCTTAAAATAGCGCTGCAAGGCACCGCGTATCATAACCTTGGCACCGAGCATATTGGGATTGCTGACAAGATTAAGACTGTCGCGAATAGACGTGCCTTTGCGCAGCTCCACGGGCATGCACTCATCAATACTCGCCGGCTCCCTGCTGTCAGCCAACAGCAAATTGGTCTCCACAGTAAAGGGCGCAACAAAATTGCAGCCTGTGGCAAAAGAACTCTTCACCGTGCCAACGATATAACCGCAAACTGCAACAGGCACAACATCTCCTTCAACATAAAGGTTCTGCGCCTCGGCCACACTGATGGCCAAAACGCTGTCCTCATCCGCTACCGTTGTATCCGTGGCAGCAGTGTCATTATCATTAATCGTGTCGTCAGTAATTATTTCCGGGGTGTCAGGCTCATCGTCATCCAGCACTCCCGGACCGCTGCATGCTGCGCCAATCGCAGCAAACATGCCAGCCAAGAAAAAGAATAACAGTCTGTGCATCCGTCAACTCTTAAGAGCACACTCTATGGCCGCAGGGAAATAGGCATACTCCAGCTTATGAATGCGCTGGGCAAGACTCTCCACCGTATCATTGGCGAGCACAGGACAGAAAGCCTGCATAATAGTGCGCCCGCGGTCGAACTGCTCATCAATGTAGTGGACGGTGATACCGCTGATCTCGTCGCCGCATGCCAGCACATCGGCATGAACGCGGTCGCCGTACATTCCCTTGCCGCCGTGCTTGGGCAGCAACGCAGGATGAATGTTGACCACGTCACCATTGAAGTACTTAATAATATACTGCGGCACAAGCAGCAGATAGCCTGCAAGCACACAGAAATCCACACCGTAATCATCCAACAGCGCCTTGACGCGACCCTCGTCCCTCATGTCCTTACCGGTGACCACCGCGCAGTCAACGCCCAAGCGCTCAGCACGCTGGCGCACATAGGCATCCTCCTTGTTGGTAACCACCAGCGCTACTTGCGCCACTTCACTACCCTCAAAATGCTTGATAATCCTCTCTGCATTGGTGCCGTTGCCTGAGGCAAAAATCACAATCTTGCGCATAATTATAACGTTTACGATAAAGCCCCTTCCGTCTCTCCCCCTTGGGGGAGCCGGAGGGGACTCTTTATGTGGGTGCTGATGGATTCGAACCACCGAAGTCGAAAGACAGCAGATTTACAGTCTGCCCCATTTGGCCACTCTGGAAAACACCCTTGCTTCTATTTACGCTGCGAAGGTACAAATAAATTAGGAATTGGAAGTTAGAAATTCGCAATTAATTTGAATTTGAGATGATATTTCTTAACAATTCTGCTAACTCAGATGAATGTCGGCAATGACAAAGGCATCAACGAAGGCATTGAGCCGACGAACCAAATCGGTGCGCTGCATATGGAGCTCCTGCCTCACCACGGCACTGCTGAGACGAACATAGAGAGTCTGATTCCGAATCTTGAGTTCCTCCGTACAGCCGGCAGCATACTCCCCCACCACCTCGGGCCACGCCTTATGTATAAGGCGATGCTCCAGCAGGGGAGTCTCCAGGCCTTCCTCACGAAGAAACTCATTGAGGATGTCGCTGACGGGTCTTGCCTTAACGTACTTCATTGTCTTCAGGTTCAAAATGACCGTTGCTGACATGGAAAAACTTATAGTCTTTACCAGTCTGAGCTATTACCTTGCGCAGTGTGTCGCTGCTAGTAGAAGTGATAAATATCTGACCGAAATCCTCGCTGCTTACAAGGCGTATGATACGTGAGACGCGCTCATTGTCGAGCTTGTCAAAAATATCATCAAGCAGCAGAAGCGGAGTACGCTCGCTGACCTTCTGACGGAGATAACTGTACTGCGCAAATTTCAGGGCCGTTAGAAATGTCTTGCTCTGTCCCTGCGAACCTTCGTATCTGAGAGGATAGCCATCAAGCTTCATCTCCAAATCGTCACGATGAACGCCCTTAAGAGTATACCCTACGATATGGTCCTTCTCATGATGCGACTTAAGCATCTGTAGCAAGTCATCGTCGTGACAATGAGAACGATATGTTAGACTGACAATCTCGTCGCTATTGCCCAGGGCAGCGTAAACCTCATTGAATATCGGCACAAAATCTACGGTAAACTGCTTGCGGTACTCGTAAATTACCTGTCCAGTGGCTGCCATCTGATCATCGTAAGCCGAAAGGAGGGCATCGTCAATTGGGCCTTCCACTTTAAGCAGGATATTACGCTGCTGCAAAGCCTGGTTGTAGCGGATAAGGCTGTGAAGATATTCCGGCGCATACTGTGAGATGACGACATCCATAAATTTGCGCCTCACATCGCCGCCCCCCAGTATCAGCTCGCTGTCCTGCGGCGAGAGCATCACCAGCGGTATGAGGCCTATATGCTCAGAGAACTTCTGATACTCCTTGCCGTTTTTCTTAAACGACTTGCGCTTGCCGGCCCTGAGGCCACAATATATCTTCACCTCCTCGCCTTGAGTGGTGGTGTACAGTCCCTGCAGCACCATCCAGTCTTCACCGTGACGCAGCGCCTGCTGATTGGTCTGGCTAAACGCACTGCGGCAAAAGGAGAGGTAATAAACAACATCAAGCAGGTTAGTCTTACCCACCCCGTTGCTGCCCACAAAGCAATTAAGCTTGGGCGACAGGCTGAGCTCTGCCTGCTCTATATTGCGGTAGTTGCTAACGGATAGCGTATTGAGTATCATGCTGCGAAGTTACATAATTATCGCGAATCACAACAATTACACGGGCAAAAATCTAGATTCTTCCAACCGGTTAACGGTTATTGGTTAACGGTTATTGGTTAACAGCATTTGTCACGACCTCGTCCATCTGCACATCGCAAGGCTCGGTGGGCACGCTCTCCACCAATTGGAAGGGATAGCACACCCCCACCTTATATATATTATGGGGAAGCCGGCTGGCAAAGAGACGGTCGTAGTAGCCGCGCCCACGGCCGAGGCGGTTACCCAGACGGTCAAAGGCTACGCCGGGAACGATTACCATATCAACAGCTGCATAGTCGGTAAACTCCGGCGTACAGGGCTCCATAATGCCAAAGGCACCCTCGCTCATGGACATGGCATTGGTGTAACGATGGAGCGTAAGGTCATCGCCCACCACCTTGGGGAGGAGGATTGTCTTCTTGTCGGCCCAGCGCTGCACGAAGTCGTGGGTAAAGAGCTCATCGCTCAGCGAATAGTAGGCCAGCACCACCCTCGCCCTGCGGAAGGCCTCGCCCTGCTCCACCCTGCCAAGGATCTCCTCGGCAAGGGATTGCTGTTCCTGCAGCGTATGGGTGCTTAAGAACTCTCGCTTGGCGGCGCGCATCTGGCGACGAAGCTCTTGTTTTATCGGACACTGTGCATTAAACATTGTAACATTGACTTTTGAACACTCTTATTTTTCTCACTTCTGCTGACGGAAATGCTTGATAAGGCTGTAGGCGGTATAGAGTCCCAGCTCGCCGGCCTTGCTGAGATCCTGCATCGCAGCCATCTTGTCATCGTTGAGGGCGCGGTCCAGTCCGCGGTTGTAGTAGGCCTCGGCCAGCGACGGATTGAGTTCGATAGCCTTGGTATAAGCCGCCTCGGCACTGGCGATGTCACCGCTGAGCGAATAGGCGCAGCCTTGGTTATACAGCTCATGAGCCTCATCTATCTGCTCACCCTCAGGCGGAGTGTATGCGGGCTGATGGACGGCAGCCACCTCACGGTTCTGCACGCGGCCGCGGTATTCGGAGGCATAGACCGGCACGATATTCTCCTCGGAATCATCAACCAGCTTATCGTAGTCCTCAATATCGGCCTCATCCTCATGCCGGGTCACCGAATCAAGGGGAGTGCTATAGGCCTTGTTGCGATAGACTTCGTTGAGACGGATCTGCATGGCTTTGCGCTCGTCGGCCTCGGCACGGCGGTTGTCGCCAATGCGAGCGTAGCAGTAGGCGCGGTTGACATAGGCCCCGGAGAAATTGGGATAGTCCTTCAGCACAGTGGTATAGTCGCTGATGGCGCGCCGATAGTTGCCCGTCTGCTGCGAGAGGATGGCACGGTTATAGAGCGCCAGTCGGTCGGAGGGACGCCGCGCAAGCACGAAGTCGAAGTCCTCGATGGCCAGATTGTTCTCCCCCACCTGCATGCGCAGCAAGGCGCGGTTGTAATGGCCCAGGTAATTGTCGGGCATCAGCTCAAGGGCCTCGTTGTAGTCGTCCATCGCTCCGCGCAGGTTGTGCTGCTGATATCGCGCCAGGGCGCGGTTGATGTGGAATCCGCCCTGCTTGGGGCTAAGCATGATGGCGCGGTCATAGTAGCCCTCGCTCTCGGCATAGAGCTGCCGCTGCAGGCAGAGTGTGGCCTTGGCTGAAAGGGCATCCACGTTTGTGGTGTCCTTGGCAATGGCTATGGTGAGCAGCGAGTCGCTCCTCAGTGTGTCACTGCAACTGAGTGCCGTCTGCGCGTGCAACATATAGCAGCGCGAGTAGTCGGGCCAACGCACGGCCATGGTGTCGAGCAGCGAGTCGGCAGCATCATAGCGCTTGAGCTGGTTGAGGCACAGGGCGGCATTGAACCATACGTCGCGGTCCCTGTCGCCACGCTCAGTGATCAGCGTGGTGTAGTCGGCCGAGGCGGCCTCATAGTTATCGGTGCGGATATAGTTGATGGCGCGGAGGCGATAGACCTCGCCGATATAGGGGTCGCACCCTATGGACAGCGAGCAGTCACCAATGGCACCATAATAGTCACCAAGGTAATACTTGGCTACGGCGCGATAAAAATAAGGCTCGTACAGATAGGGCTTGGCGGCTATGGCCTGATTGAAATACTGGATGGAGAGCACGTAGTCCTCATAGTAGAGAGCGTTCTGCCCTATGCGGATAACGCCCTCTACGTTGGTCTGCGCCCTCATGCCAAGCGCGGCGCACAGACACGCAAACCATGTAAGCAACGCTTTCATTCTCTCCTTTATTATCCTTCCCTTACTTCTTGACTGTCTTGACTTTATAGTGGCAGCGGGCCTTGCCCTTGAGGAAGGCACTAAACTTGCTCTTCAGCATCGTGCGGCGGAAGGGACTGATGCGGTCGGTAAACACACGGCCCTCCAAGTGGTCGTGCTCATGCTGCAGCACGCGGGCCAGGAATCCGTCCGCCCACTCGTCGTGGGGCTGGAGCTGCTCGTCGTAGTACTGGATGCGCACGCGGCTGGGGCGAGTGACCTCCTCAGAAATTCCGGGCAGGCTGAGGCAACCCTCGGTCATGGTGTCGGTCTCCTCAGAGGACTCCACGATATGGCCATTGATATAGGCATGGCGGAAATCCTTATACTCGGGTATTTCCTCGGCCAGCATGCTGAGATCCACCACCACCACGCGGATGGCCTTGCCAATCTGGGGCGCTGCAAGTCCCACGCCCTCAGAGACGGTGAGCGTGGCAAACATATCGGCAATCAGCGGGTCGAGCTCTTCCTTGTTGAGTTCAACATCCTCGGCCACCTTGCGGAGCACCGGCTGACCATATATATAAATAGGTAGGATCATAGACTTTAGGAATAAGGAGAAAGGAGATTAGGAGTAAGGGGTTATAGTAACTATAGTATCTATAGGCACTATAGCTCAACGGTCAATGGTCAATGGCTTTGCTCTCCATATACGACTGCAGGATAATCGTGGCACTGATCTCGTCCACCAGGGCCTTGTTGCGGCGGGCCATCTTGCCCAGGCCGGCATCCAGCATGGTGCGCTGGGCCATCACGGAGGTGAAGCGCTCGTCCCACTCCACGATGGGAATCTGGGGGAAGCTCTTGCGCCAGCGGTTGATGAAGGGAATGATGTTGCGCTGGTTCTCCGACGGCTGTCCGTTGGTCTGCGTCGGCATGCCAATCACGATTCTGTCCACCTGCTCGGCGGCCACATAGCCGCAGAGATAGTCCCACAGGCGGTGTGTCTCCACCGTGCAGAGACCGTTAGCAATAATTTGCGCGGGGTCGGTTGCAGCCAGCCCCGTGCGTTTCCTGCCATAGTCGATAGCCAGAATTCTGCCCATCAGCGACGGCCCCTCCTGAAAAGCGACACAACGGAGGATGCCATCTTGTAGGCATACACTGCCCGCGAGGCGAACTTAAACGCGGTCTTGAAGCTGTGCCACGGCATCAGCCTGGGCATCAGCGCCGACGGATCGGTCAGCTCTCCCAGGGTATTCTGCATCACGCTGCGCTCGGCAGCAATCTGTCGAGCCACTTCGGCCTTGCGGCGACGAATGTCCTGCAAAGTATATCCAGACTTACCCATAGGTCACTTCTTAGTCTCATCATCCACAAGCAGCGTAGCCAGGAATCCGGCAATCGGATTGGCTATCCAGCGCTTGCGGTTAATCCAAACAACAACGCCAATGACCAGATAGAAGACAGCCACGATACCATAGCCCAAAGCCAGGCTTCCCGTCCACTCACCGAGCTGCGCGCCCACGGCCAGAGAGGCAAAGATGAGCACCAGCGCAGCCAGCATCAGCACGATGCCGCCTGCCAGCAGCACCGTCAACAGCACCGTCAGCTTCTCCGCCAGCGTAAGCATGACAAAGTCACGCTGCAAATGCAGATAGCGCTTAACGCTGCCTATGAGCCTGTGTATGGAAGATGTAGTCTCCACCTCCTTGACTGATTTACTCTGCGCTCTGCAGCTCGTCGGCAATGTCGTCAACCAGGCTGTCCATCTCCTTCTTGTTGAGCTTGATACCGCGGTTGCGGACAGCCTCGGCAATCTTAGCACGGAGCTCAGAGCCCTTCTCGGGAGCAAACAGCAGACCGCAGGCTGCTCCAATCACTGCACCGCCCAATACAGCGGCAAATACGCCAATACCTTTCATGGTTCTATATTTTTAGAGTTATCAAAGTTCGAGAGTAGTGCAAACACCTCTGTTTGAAGGCAAAGTTAGGCAACTTTTTCCTAAAAAACAGCAAGTCAAACCAAAAAACTTTATAATAAACTATAAAATACATTAATATCGCGAGTTCTGCCTTGTCAGATAAAAAGAAATCACTAAATTTGTAGTCGAAAACAACAAACACTAAACCAAACATAGCAATGAACAAGACAAAAACACTCGCAGCCGTTGCGCTGGGCATGGTGCTCGCCATAAGCATGAGCTCATGCAAGTCTAAGGAAAGCCTCTACAAGAAGGCCTATGAGAAAGCACAGGCCCAGAACACCAGGGTGACCGAGGATCCCAACACCGTCAATGTTACCCCCGTGCAGCCCGTAGCTCCCCCCGTAACCACAGTAACCACCGAGACCACCGAAACCACCGTAGCCCCCGTCACTGACGTCAGCGTACGCTCAGAGGCCCTGCAGGTAGTTGACGGCGACGGCCTCAAGGCCTACAGCGTAGTATGCGGAGCATTCAGCCTCAAGGCAAACGCCGACGGACTGCAGCAGACTCTCAAGAACAAAGGCTACCAGGCACAGATTGCACTCAACCCCGAGCGCAAACTCTACAGAGTAGTCGCCGCAACATTCAACACCAAGGCCGAGGCAATCCCCTTCCTCCAGTCGCTGCGCGAGACATACCCCGACGCATGGCTGCTATATAAGAAATAAGGAGACACAGCAAGAAACAACCAACAGTTAGTTTTTTCATATCGTAGGCGCATTCGCTCACCGCAGCGGGTGCGTCCTTTTTTTTGCGGCCACGACCAACTTTCTTGCGGTCGCAACCAACCTTCTTGCGGTCGCAACCAACTTTCTTGCGGTCGCAACCAACCTTCTTGCGGTCGCAACCAACTTTTTTGCGGTCGCAACCAACTTTTTTGCGGTCGCAGCAATCCCCACCGCGCAGAAGCGACCACCCATAACAAGCACCCGGATCATCACTGCGTAGAAACAAGAGCTAATCATTGCCAAGCCGATATTATATCATGCAAAGCCGATATTTCATCGCGTAGAGCCGAAAGTTTATCGCGTAGATTCAAAATCTTAACGCGAGAAGCCGAAATTAATCTGCGTTGAGCCGAGACTTTTCCCCGTGAAGATGAAATCTTAACCCAAGGAGCCGAGATTTTCTTAGTTAAGAAAAGACTTTTTCTTAGTTAAGAACAGCCTTTTTCTTAGCTAAGAAAAGAAGTTTTCTTAGCTAAGAAAATAATGCCTCTACGCACTTAAATTTCAGGAGAGCGCGATTAAATCTCACGAGCTCGGCTTTAGAATTCGTGAACACGCACTTATTTTTCGTCTGCCCGTGCTTAAGGGCAGCGAAAATAGATAAAAGATAAAAGAGAATTATTGCTGTCCGGTAAAAGTTAGTATCATACGCCCCCGGCCCTACGGGCCACCCCCTCTATCTTAGAGGGGGAGCCGTCTCCATGATATCCTTACACCTGCAAACAGAAGAATGGCGTGTCAGCTCCCCATCTAAGGAGCTTGCGAGGCAGACGGGGGCGTATGAGAGTAACTTCTGTTGAGGGACGTATGATTTAATCGCAATACAAACAACGGCTGCAAAGAAGTAAGTCCTGCCTCTTTATATGAGTCGGAAAATAAGACAACATGCGCCTTGATGGCGTTGATAAATATTTTTACCGGACAGCAATAAAAGAGAATAGAGAACAGAGAATAAAGGACAGCGGGAAATAGTCTAAAAGGAAGGCACAAGAAACTCCCTCCCTGCGCACCGTGGCTGTGCCGGCCTTTTCGGTGTCGCAGGGAGGGAGCTTATGTTTGCCATTGCTGATTACTTGCAGTGCTTGCTATTGCTGATTACTTGCTGAGGGCAAGGCGAAGGCCGATGTTGACGGACTTGCCATCGGGCGCGTAGAGGTTACGATAAGTCGAGCGGCAGTATGTTCCGGCGCTGCTAAAGCTACCACCACGGTTGGTACAGCGCGCACGGGCGCTATATATAAATAAGGTGTATCTGCCTCAGGATAGAAAAATCCCGCAAGCCACTGGCGGACTTGCGGGATTTTCTAAAGTATCAGATTAAGAGTAAGCAGTGCTTATTCAATCTCGAAGCGGATGGGGAACTGGAACCAAACCTTCACGGGCTTACCCTGCTGGCGGCCCGGAGTAAAGCGCGGCAGACTCTGCACAACACGCTTGGCCTCACGGTCGCAGTAGGTGTCGAGACTCTTCAGAATCTGGACATCGCCCACGGAACCGTTCTCATTAACCACGAAGCGGAGCATAACGGTACCCTGCACACCCTCCTCCAGGGAAACCTGGGGATACTTCAGGTGATCATGGATAAACCGCTGCAGCGCAGCCTCGCCACCCGGGAAGACAGGCATCTGCTCCACATAGGTGAAGACCTTGGCTTCGCCCTCGCCGCCGCCGCTACTGGCAACGTCGCCGAGCTGCTTCTTGTCACTCTTAATATTAGTAGAGGTTTCATCGTTACCCTGGAAGTTGAACTCACCCATCTTGGCGCGAGCCTCCTGAGCCTTCTGCTGAGCAATGAGCTCCTTGTCCTCAGCCACATTGTCGGTAATCTCCGGCACGGTGAACTGGATGGACGAAGCCATCTCAGTAACGGTCTCAGCAGGTGCCTCATCGGGCTTGTTCTCCTCAACCTGGATCTCGTCCTCCTCTTCATCATCCACGTCAGCGTTCTGCAGCACGTTGGCCTGGTTCTCAAGCTGGTACTCAGCAATGAGCTGCGAGGCCTTATTCACACCCAGCACGAGTGCGAAGACTGCAACGATGAGTATGCCCAAGGTGATGAGCGCACGCATGTTGCGCTTACCGGCCAGGGCACGC
Source organism: uncultured Bacteroidales bacterium (assembly GCA_902792555.1). GTDB lineage: Bacteria > Bacteroidota > Bacteroidia > Bacteroidales > Bacteroidaceae > UBA6382. Next base: position 24,672 of record CADAZW010000043.1, read on the forward strand.
ATCTCATAAGCGCCATAGCTGCGGTTGCGACCCTCAAAGAGGATGTCGTTCCAATTCTTGGATAGAATATCTACTTTTGCTGCCATAACTTATAACGCTTTAGAGGGTTTTCTTGTAGTTGTCGAGAGTTGCCTGGTCGCCTTCATCGATGGGCACGATCACGTACTTACCGATGTTGCAGAGAGTCATCTCGTCGAGTGTCTCAATCAGGTTGTCATAGGTAGAGCCGTCGCAGGGCTTGATGATTACCTGCGGTGTGCCCTTCTCTGACTTGGCCTCATTGAATTTCTCCTCAAACTCAGCCTGGATGGCCTCACGGGCGCCCTTGGCGCTACCTACTGAGGCATTGAGACGCTGCTCATACTCCTTGCGGATATTCTCAGCCTTCTCATAGGCGGGGTTTGCTTTCTTCAGTACCTCATGGAGGCTCTTAAGGTCGCCACTGGGCTTGCCGCTGAGGAAGTATACCTCATGGATGTTGGCAGATGCGTCTGCAGGCTTGCCTTTGTAGTAGAAGACACGGTCATTCTCATCGAGGATGATGGTTACGGCCTCCTTGGTGTCCACCTGGCTTCGGTTTTTCTCCTCGGTCTTGTTGGTAGGCATGGCAATCTCCATAGTCTGCGGCTTGGCCAGCGTAGTACAGAGCATAAAGAAGGTAACGAGAAGCATCATCATGTCCACCATCGGCGTAAAGTCGACGCGGGCGTTCATTTTCTTTTGTTTCGTCTTCATAGTGTGTTTCCTCCTTTATTCTGTGGGTCTAGACTTGAGCTCGGTGAGCAGGTTATAGCGGTTCTCCTGTATATCCTGCAGCGAGTTCATGACCAGTTTGATAGTACTGTAGGGCGTGTTCTTGTCCGACTTGATGGCAATGCGGAGGTTGCGCTCCACGGCGTCCGGATTGTCGCCTTTTGCCTTCTTGTTGATGTCGTTGTAGATGGAACGCACCTGCTTAATTACCTGCTTGAACTGGCTGTCGGTCGTGGCATCGTCCTGTGCGCCGCGGTCGGCAACCATCTCGCCTATTGATACCTTAATGGACTGACTCTTCTTAAAGTCCTCTATGTCGGCCTTCTTGATGCTGCCGCAGAGCGGGAGCTTCTTGATGCCATCTGCCAGCTGGTTGACAATGGGAGCATTGTCAAGCGTGATGAAAATCTCAGGCGCAGCTGTGGCAGCGGCTTTCTTGGGAGTGGAGACATAGATGGTTAAAATGTCAGTTGATGGAATCTTAATATCAGAAATCGAGCCTGGAGCCTGAACCTGAACGGGTTCGGGCTTGGTGAATGTACCAGCCATCAAGAAAAAGGTAAGCAATAGGAGCATAACGTCGCTCATAGGCGTCATGTCTATGAACAGGTCTGCTTTTTTGATTTTAAATCGTCCCATATTACTTTAGGTTTACCTTATTTATTGATGATTAGTGGGTCTTGGCGTAGTTCTGAACGATGATGAAACCAACCTCGTCGAGAGTGTAGGTAAACTGGTCGATCTTGTTAGTATAATAGTTGTAGAAAATCAGGGCGAGAGCCGAAGTACCGATACCGGAGGCTGTGTTGATAAGGGCCTCGGAAATACCGGTTGACAGAGCGGAAGAGTCGCCACCACCTTCACCAGAGATGCTGGAGAAGGACTTGATCATACCGAGCACGGTACCGAACAGACCGGTCAGCACACCGAGGGAGGTCAGCACACCGAGGATCGGGAGGTTCATCTGCAGAGTAGGCATCTCGATAGCGGTAGCATCGTCAAGGGCACCCTTGATAGCCTCCAGCTTCTGAGCCTTAGTGCGCTTCTCGTCAGCAGCCTCAGCAGTGTAGCGGTCGAGGGCTGCGCGAACCACGTTGGCAACAGAACCCTTCTGAGCATCGCAAGCCTTGTAGGCTGCGTCGATGTCGTCCTTGGCCATAGCCTTGCGAACCTTGTCGGTGAACTTCTCGAGACTCTCCTTACCAAAGGCGGTCTTGAGGGCAAGCCAGCGCTCGATAACGAATGCTACTACGGTGAAGAACAAACCCCAGATGATAGGCACTACGAAACCGCCCTTATAAACGGTACCGAGGATATCCAGAGGATCATTGTTGGAATCGCCGCCCTGGAAGTGGCTGCCGTTACCAAATACGAAGTGGAAGATGATCTCTGCCACGATGATGCAGATCAAGATTACTACAAATGCATTCTTGACACCTTTGAAGCCCTCGCTCTTCTTCTGAGCGGGCTTCTGAGCCGGAGCTTTAGTTGTTGTTGTACTCATTTTGTTGTGAATTGATTAAAATGTTTATAAAATTAGTAATTAATAAATGGTATTAGCTGGTATTAAAACACAGTCGCACTATGCGACATTTGACATACAAATTTAGGCTGTTTATTGCAAGTGGCAAAGTTTTTGCATGGAAATTCACGTATTTTTCACAAAAAAGTGCGTTTCGCGAGCATAACTTTAGCTTTTTGTGTAATTTTGCACAGAAATACGCACCGCAAATAACCACATTTCATATAACATCTCACATACATGGACTCATCCATCGATTGGGGCAATTTGCCCTTCAGCTACATCCGCACCGACTACAACGTGCGCTGCCGTTACGCCGACGGCAAGTGGGGAGAGATAGAAGTCTGCTCCTCCGAACTAATCAATATCCACATGGCAGCCACCTGCCTCCACTACGGCCAGGAGTCCTTTGAGGGCCAGAAAGCCTTCCGCTGCCCCGACGGCAAGATACGCATCTTCCGCATCGACGAGAACGCCGCCCGCATGCAGAGCACCTCGCGCGGCCTCATGATGCCCGAGATGCCCACCGACCTCTTCACCGAGATGGTCAAGAAGGTTGTCAAGCTCAACGAGCGCTTCATACCGCCCTACGAGAGCGGCGCAGCCCTATACATCCGTCCGCTGATGATAGGCACCAGCGCACAGGTGGGCGTGCATCCCGCCAGCGAATACCTCTTCCTGATATTTGTGACGCCCGTAGGCCCGTACTTCAAGGGCGGTTTCGCATGCACCGACTACTGCATCACCCGCGACTACGACCGCTCGGCACCCCTCGGCACCGGTAAGTATAAGGTGGGAGGCAACTACGCCGCCAGCCTCAAAGCCAACGACATCGCCCACAAGGCAGGCTATTCCTGCGAGTTCTATCTCGACGCCAAGGAGAAGAAGTATATCGACGAGTGCGGCGCAGCCAACTTCTTTGGTATCAAGGACAACACCTACATCACCCCCAAGTCCACCTCCATCCTGCCCTCCATCACCAACAAGAGCCTGCAGCAGCTGGCCCTCGACCTCGGCATGACGGTGGAATGCCGCCAGATTCCCGAGGAGGAGCTCAGCACCTTCGAGGAGGCCGGAGCCTGTGGCACTGCCGCCGTCATCAGCCCCATCAGCAAGATTGACGACCCCACCACCGGCAAGAGCTATGTCTTTAGCCACGACGGCAAGCCCGGCCCCGTATGCGAGAAACTTTACAAGAAACTCCGCAACATCCAGTACGGCATCGAGCCCGACATCCACAACTGGAACCTCGTGCTCGACTAAACTAAACCGTTTCCAACAATCCCCAGCCCTCCTCTTAGAGAAAGGCTGGGGATTGTTTCTTTAGTTCTTTTATGCTTACTCCCCAGGTGCCGAACCACATGAGCCACCACATAGCTGGACAGAGAGATTCTTCATTTCTATATTTACAGAAAACAACAACAGAAAAGTCCGCTGCCTTTTGGGTAGCGGACTTTTCCGTATTGTGATAAGTTGGAAATCTTATTTCTTTATCGACTTCATGAGGTCAACATACTTTACGACATTGGATGCAAGGGGATTGTCCTCCTCATATTTGAGAGCCTCTCTTGCAAAAGTCTCTGCCTGAGCGAGGTTATCCTTTTCCATCTCAAACCAAGCAACATAGGAGTAGGCCTGTGCGCGGTGCGGGTCGTAGTCCTCGCCCTTGAACTTCTCGTTTTTGAGACGCTCAATGGTCTCCCTCATGTAGCCTACTGCCACCTCGTTGGGGTGCTTGCGGTCAACAAGCTGGTTGATACGTGAGCGCCAGAAGATACCGAGGTAGCTGGGCTCGCCAGACTTGACCATATCGGCATCCACCTTGGCATAGACTGCGTCGCCTTCCTTGATATAGGCAATGCGCTTGAGGGAGTCAGCCTGCGAAGCGTTGGCGGCATTGAAGTAAACGCGGCCCAGCTTGAAGAGCTCATTGGTGTCATCCTCTTTCTTAGCCAGCTTCATGTACTCCTTGTAGGCGGGGATAGCCTTGTCATACTCCTTGCTCTTCTCATATGCCTTGGAGAGGTTAAACTGTGCGGCAGGGTCTTCGGGGGCCAGCTCAGCTGCCTTGGCGAAAGCCTTGGCGGCACCGGGGTAGTCCTTCTCGATGGTGAGGTACTGTCCCAGATAGCGGTAGTCAATCTCCTGATATACAGTGTCAGGATACTGACCGATAAACTTGTCGTGAGCAGCCTTGGTAGCAGCCTGGGCGGCAGCATACTTGGCCTCTTCGTACTCGTCGGTCTTAGCCAGCAGGTTTACGTTGCTGAGGAAGATGATACGGTTGAGCACGGGGTCCTTGGGGTTGGTGGCAAGGAACTTTGTTGACTGCTTGAGGGCACCCTCATAGTCCTTAGCCATGAAGAGGATGATGACATACTCGCGCTGCACGGTGGCGTCGCCCTGTCCGTCGGGGAACTTCTCAAAATACTTATTATAGTATTCACGCGCATGGAGGGTGTCGTCAAGCTGATAGTAGAGAGTACCTAGCACCTGGTTGATCTTGGGGTCGTCGGTCTTCTTCTGCTTAATCTCCTCCATCAGCTCGATGGCGTACTCGGGGTTGATATAGCGATACACGCCCACCAACTTGAGGTAGGGGTCAAGGCTGTTGGGGTCAACCTGCTTGGCCTCCTCATACTTAGTGGCAGCCATGCCGTAGGCATTGTTGTTGGCCATCTTAAACCAGGAGTCGCCCTCCAGATAGATGGCAGGGAGATAGGTGGCGTCCATCTCATATACCTTCTTGGCAAGTCCTATGGCGTTGCCGAAGAGCTTGTTGTCAAGAAACTTATAGCCGATGGCCACGAGGGCGGACTTGTTCTTCTTGAGCTGCTTGTTCTTCTCAATGGCTTTCATTACTGATTCGTCGGCAGGATTCTCAAGGAGGGTCTGGACATAGCCGTCAATCAACTCCTGAAACTCTGCGGGTACCTGGGGCACCTCAATCTGTGCCTGAGCCTTGTTGCCGCCGAAGAGCATGGCTGCTGCGGCCACTAGCATAAAAAATGTCTTTTTCATCTTTTCTTAGGTATTATTTTTTGGTTTTCTAATATCGCTTGATTACCACGTTGTGCGACTGCACGGCCATGTAGGGCAGCAGCTGCGAGAATCGCAGTATCATCATCTGGCCCATATTGTTGTGGTTAGGATTATCGGTGAGGTAGAAGAAGAAGTTGCGCTGCATCGAGCGTGTGCGAGGATCAGTGCTGGTGATGTAGAGTCCTCGGGTGAGCGGATAGCTTCCGCTGGCGATGTAGAACTGGAAGGGCTTGTAGTAGTCGTCGGCATCCTCCGAGTTGCGCGCACCCACGCTCATTATCCTGACATCGGAGAGGAAGGACAGGCGCGTGGTGTCCTGCTTGTTGCCCACCCAGTCAACGCCCAGCACGCCGATGGCATTCTGTTTCTTCTTGACATAGCTGATCAGCTCCTCGTTGGTGGTAGCGGCGCGGAGCCTGCCCTTCAGCTGGCGACCGGCGCAGAGCGAATCTCTCATGTAACGCACGGTGGAAGAGCCATTGTTGTCAAAGACTATCTCTATCTCGCCTTTCTGCCCATTGGAATGGCGGAGCTGACTCCAGTCGGTAATCTTGCCGTTGACTATCTGCTGAATCTCGTCCTTGGAGATAAGGGTATCACGGCTGGCATTGTTAGTGATGAGGGTTATGGCGTCGTATGCCACCACAGCCTCCTTGGCCAGCAGGCCGTGCTTGGCCTTCACATAGTCTTTCTCCTTATCGGAGAGCATACGGGTAACCACAATGCTGCGCACTGAGTCATTGAGCAGCATGGCCACGACACTGTCCTCCGGCATATAGAAGGGGTCAACGAATGCCTTGGCATTGCGGTCGCGGAAGTCGGCAAACAGCACCTCAAAGACGGGCTTGAATGTCTCATCAACGGCCACGCAGACATAGTCGCTCACCGGCACGGTGTTGCCCTTGGAGTCCAGGCGGAAGGCCGGCTCCTTGTTGCCTTCGCCGCACGAAGCAAGCATCACGGCAACCATCAGGCCAAATATGTACTTCAAAGTCTTCATTTGCTCTTTATCATAGCCTCATCTCAAAGGTGCATATGCGTTATTAGTTTGCAAAAGTAATCAAATATTAAGAAATACCCCCAACAAACATGCATTTATTTGGAAAATCAACGTAATTTTGCACTTAAAAGTAACAATAGATGTCAAAAAACAAACTATCTAAGTTCGCTGACATGGCAAAATACCCCCATGTCTTTGAACCGGAACCCGGGGGCGTGATGCCCCAATCATCCAAGTCCGCCCCCATGATGGGGGAATCTACAACCAAGTCCGGAGGAGGCATGATGCCCCAGTTCACTTTCAAGCTCAAGGGCAAGTGGGGCACCGACTTCTTCGGCAACGACAATCCCATAGTGCTTGAGCTGGGCTGCGGCCGGGGCGAATACACTGTAGGACTGGCCCAGCGCTTGCCCGACAAGAATTTCATAGGAGTCGATATCAAGGGCGCCCGCATGTGGACCGGTGCCACCGAGTCGCTGCAGCTGGGCCTCAAGAATGTGGCCTTCGTGCGCACCCGGATAGAATTCATTGAGAATTTCTTTGCTCCAGGCGAGGTCAGCGAGCTGTGGCTCACCTTCAGCGACCCACAGATGAAGAAGCCCACCAAGCGGCTCACCTCCACCTTCTTCCTGGAGCGCTACCGCCGATTTCTCGTTGACGGAGGTCTCATCCACGTGAAGACCGACAGCAATTTCCTCTTTACCTACACCGACTACGTCCTGCAGCACAACAGCCTCACGCCACTGGTACGCACCACCGACCTCTACGGGGCTGAACAAGCTCAAGGGCCGCTGCTCGACGTGGCGCGCTCCATCCAGACCTACTACGAGCAACAGTGGCTCGACCGCGGCATACCTATTAAATATATGTGCTTCCAGCTCCCCCACTCCACAGCCCTCTCCGAGCCTGAGGTGGAGATAGAGCTCGACTCCTACCGCAGCTACGCACGCAGCAAGCGCTCATCGCTGAGCAAGGCTAAATAGCGAGCCTCCGTCTCAGCCCTTTAACTTTTTAATTTTTCAACCCTTTAACCTTTTACCCCTATAACCCTAAATGAATCTCTATCCTCAGCTCATCATCGATGCCCTCCGCCAGGTGAAATACCCAGGCAGCGGCAAGGATATAGTGGAAGCCGGCATGGTTGACGACAACCTCCGCATCGATGGTCTCAAAGTATCATTCAGCATAATCTTCCCCAAGAATCCCGACCCCTTCCAGAAGTCGGTGGTCAAAGCCGCCGAGGCCGCCATCCATACCTTCGCATCCAAGGAGGCTGAGGTAACGGTAACCGTTGACTACAAGCCCGTCAATCCCCAAGCCTCAAGTCCTAAGCCTCTGGCAGGAGTCAAAATCATAGCCGTCTCCTCCGGCAAAGGCGGCGTGGGTAAGAGCACCGTGGCTGCCAATCTCGCCGTAGCCCTCTCCAAGCTGGGCTACCGCGTGGGACTGCTGGATGCAGACATCTTCGGTCCCTCGGTGCCTACCATGTTTGACCTTGAGAACTATCAGCCCATGGGCGAGGTAGTAGGCGACCGCCAACTCATTGTGCCTGCCGAGAAGTGGGGCATCAAGATTCTGTCCATCGGCTTCTTTGTCAAGCCCGAGCAGGCCACCGTATGGCGCGGCCCCATGGCCAGCAATGCCCTCAAGCAGCTTATCACCGAGGCCAACTGGGGCGAACTGGACTATTTCATCATCGACACACCCCCGGGCACCAGCGACATCCACCTCACGCTGATGCAGACTCTCGACATTACGGGGGCCCTAATCGTCAGCACGCCACAGAAGGTAGCCCTTGCCGATGCGCGCAAGGGAGTGGACATGTATCAGAACGACAAGGTCAACATTCCCATCCTCGGACTAGTGGAGAACATGGCTTGGTTCACCCCCGCCGAACTGCCCGACAATAAGTATTACATCTTCGGGCGTGACGGCGTCAAGCAGCTCGCCGACCAGCTCGACCTCCGCCTACTGGGCCAGATACCCCTCGTGCAGTCAGTATGCGAGAGCGGCGACCAGGGGCAACCCATCACCCTCGACCCAGCCAACCCAGTGGCGCAGGCTTTCCTCAGCCTCGCCTCCACGCTGACATACGTAGCAAAATAACACTTACTGAAAGAAGTAGTCTATCCCTAACAGCAGGGACTGAAAGAAATTACCAGAAATTTTTCAGAAATTCATTGTCCAACGGCTTGCGGTCATTCCCCTGAAGATTGGGAGGGATGCCTAGAAGCAAATAACAATCTCTGAAAACTTCCTGGTAATTTCTTTCAGTGTTCTCTGGGGAGAGGTCTTTTCTTTCAGTATTCTACTTCGCCATCGTGACTGACGTGGAGCCTATCATCTGGCCGTCCACGAAGACAAACATGCGGTAGGTGCCGGCAGTGAGCATCTCGCCCACGTTCACGTACATCGTCACGGGAGTCTCCTCGCCGTTATACTCCACCGTCTTGACAGCCGAATAGCCGATGTTTGTGCCCTCATAAGTAAAGGTGCCACTCTGACCTACTACCTCGTTGGTCGGCTTCAGCAGGCGCAGATAGACACGGCGCTCACCGGTCTTGGCAGTCACATTGCGCGAGATGCGGAACGAGGCAACAAACTTGGTGATATCCTTAGTCTTCTTGGCCGGCTTGCCCTTCTTGTTCTGCGGCTGCAGGCTGAGCGCCGTGGCGTCCAGTTGGGCAGCAATGGCCACAGTCTTAGTCAGCGTCTGCTTCTCCTCGGTCAGGGTATTGATCTGCGTGGTGGCTGTGGTATACTGCTGCTTCACCATAGCATTCTCGTCGCGCAGCGTCTGGTTGAGGCGATTGAGCGAATCCACCTGAATGATATACGAGCGCAGCACCTCCCTCACCGTGGCCAGCTCCTTCTTGAGACGGGCAATCTCGGCAGCATCGTCGTTCTTCACCCTTTTCAGCTCAGCTAGCAGGGCGTTGGCGCGATTCTGCTCTTGCTCAATGCGCTGCAGCAGAGAGTCGTTCTTCACCGTGCGCTTCATCTCGTCATATTGCATGGCAAACTGGGCATACTCGTTCTCCATCTCCTTCTTATCCATCTCAGCCAGCTTGCGGAACTTGGCGTTGTCCTCCTTCTGCTCCGTCAGCTGCGATGAGAGGCTGTAGATATAGTAACCCGCACCGCCAAGCAACAGCAGCGCAACCACGGCTCCCAGCACAATCCAGATATTTTTCTTCATGTTGAAATAATTTTTCTGAGTAATTTTCGGCAAAGATAGACAAATATCGCCAAACACACCACCTCCTGCGGCAGGAAAATTAGTAACTTTGCAGCCGTCATGGCAGAAATCAAGCAAAACAGCCCCCGGGCGTGGCTTCTTGCCGCGCGCCCCAAGACCCTCAGCGCCGCCCTCATCCCCGTGATGGTGGCCGCCGCGCTTGCCACCCGCACCCCCCGATGCAGCTGGCGCGCGCTGGTCATCTGCGCCCTTTTTGCATCGCTGATGCAGATAGCCGCCAACTTCATCAACGACCTCTACGACTTCCTCAAGGGCACCGACCGCGACGACCGCCTGGGCCCGGAGCGAGCCTGCGCCCAGGGGTGGATCAGCCCCCACGCCATGCGGTGGGGCATAGCCGTAGTCCTGACACTGGCACTCATCTGCGGCAGCCTCATTCTCATATACGGTCAATGGTCAACGGTCAATGGTCAATGGTCAATGGCCAACGGTCAATGGTCAATGGTCGCCCTGGGCGCTGCCTGCGTAGTCTTTGCCTTCCTCTATACCACCATACTGTCCTATGCCGGCATGGGCGACCTGCTGGTGCTGCTGTTCTTCGGCCTCGTGCCA
>CADAZW010000043.1:34855-53693 GCA_902792555.1 uncultured Bacteroidales bacterium
TGCTTATCGACACCCTGCTCATCCTCAACAACTATCGCGACCGCGACACCGACCGCCTCAGCGGCAAGCGCACACTCATAGCCGTGATGGGCGAGAAATTCGGCCGCTACTTCTACCTCATCTGCGGAATAGCGGCATGGGCACTGACCTTCTTTATGGAGTTAGGAGTGACGAGCGAGGAGTTAGGAGTGAGGAGTGAGGAGTTAGGAATTAATAGTCAATGGTCAATGGTCAATGGTCAATGGTCAATCCTCCTTACTCCCTTAATCCTTACTCCTTATCTTATATTGCACATCCGCACATGGCGCCAGATGGTGCGCATCCGTCAGGGCCGTGCCCTCAATCACATCCTCGGCCTCACCTCAAGGAATATGCTCATATTCGGTCTGCTGCTTAGCGCAGCGCTCGCACTGCTATAGGGAAAGCGAGTCTACAACTGCCACAGACACAGCCCCTGCCTTTTCGCCGCACTTGAGATAGAGCACCACCCTCACCTATACCGATAGTAGGTTTTTATGTCAAAAACCTTGCAAGACCTTGAATAACCTTTCAAACTTTGCAAACCTTGCAGCAAAAAGTGCAAGGATATCTCCCAGCAAATCCATTTTCTTTGCGTAAAAATAAAATCTAATCACGAGAAGAGAGTCCACCCCGACGCGATTAGATTTCGGCCCGACGCGATTAGATTTCGGCTCTGCGCGATAAAAATTCGGCTCTGCGCAATAAAATTACGAGAGCACGCGATTAGAATTTATTTCCTCTGTGTCCAGTGTCCTCAGATCACGCCGAGCACACCGAGGAAGGCAGCTAAGAGCAGGATGGGAGCCACCCATCTGAGCAGCCAATGGATTACCCCGGCAGGGGCTGCGCGCAGAGTGCGGCCGTTGGTAACATCGTCCATAAAGATATCGCGCTTCACCACCCATCCCAGGAAGATGGCAATGAACACACCGCTGAGAGGCATCATGATGGTGGTGCAGAAATAGTCGAGGAAGTCAAAGACGCTCTTGCCGAAGATGTGCAGGTCGCCCAGCACTCCCATGGAGAGGGAGCACACGGTACCGAGCATCAGGCACACGGCGGTGACGACCAGCGCGGCGTAGCGGCGGCGAATATGCCAGGTCTCATGGATATAGGCGGTGGGCACCTCATAGAGCGATATGGCAGATGTGAGAGCAGCCAGCACGAGCAGAGCATAGAAGAGCACACTGACTATGTAAGCCACGGCGGGCACGGAGCCGAAGGCCTGCTGGAAGGCTCCGGGCAGGGCTATGAAGGCCAGCGAGGGACCTGACTGGGGACTGATGCCGGCGGAGAAGACCGCGGGGAAGATGATGAGCCCCGCCATGATGGCCACCATGGTATCGATGACGCTGATGCTGACAGCCGACTTGACAATGTTGACATCCTTGCCGAAATAGGAGGCGTAGGTGCAGAGACAACCCATGCAGAGGCTCAGGGAATAGAAGGCCTGGGCTATGGCTGAGAGCACGGAGCCGGTGGTGAGCTTGCTGAAATCAGGATGGAAGAGAAAGCTCAGGCCCTCTTGCGCCCCGGGGGCGAAAAGGCTGAAGCCCACCAGCACAATGAGAATGACAAAAAGGGCGGGCATAAAAATCTTGCTGAGTTTCTCAATGCCCTTGCGCACACCGGCAGCGATGGCAAAATGGCACATCAGCACAAAGAGAACCATAAAGAGAAGGGGACTCCACGGACTGCTGACGAAGTTGCCGAAGAGACTTTCGTAGCCGCTGGCATCGCCGGGAACGAAGAGCGTGGAGAGGGTGCCGTCGAGGGAGAGAAACATATATTTGAGCACCCATCCCGCCACTACTACATAGTAGCACAGGATAAGGCTGCCTCCGAGCACCCCGATAAAGCCGATATTGCTCCAGAAAGGATGGCTGCTAAGTTTCTTGTAGGCATGGGGGGCGATGGCTATTATATATATGAGTATGAAGGCTGCACCGCCATTCTGGCCAGTCTCAATAGGGAAACGCCAGATATTGCCCAGGCCCACGGCACTGCCTGCCGCTGCCATGATGATGCCGAATTTACTGCCAAAGGAGGCTCTGGAGGGAGAGGACATTTTTTTCTTTTTTATAGGAACTATAGGGACTATAGGAGCTATAGGAATTATAGTTATTGATTATTCCTTATCGCTGAACAGGTCTAGTTTGTTGGCACGGGCCTCCTGCAGGCTGACCATGGGGAGCTGCTTGGCGATATGGGCATCGCGCAAGGCCTGCTGGTCGGCGCGGAGGGCGGCAATGTAGCTGTCGCGAGTGGCGGGATTGAGCAGCTGGGCTGCTATGATGGAGTTTTGTGAAGCATCCTTCACCCAGACTACGGGGCCTGGATAAAGGGGCGCTATCTTGAGTGCTGTATGGAGGGCGCTGGTGGTGGCGCCGCCTATCATAAGGGGGATGCTGATGCCAGCATCGCGAAGGGCCTCGGCGGTGTTGCACATCTCCTGCAAGCTGGGGGTGATAAGGCCGCTGAGGCCAATGATGTCAGGCTGCTCCCTGAGGGCTGCCTCCACTATCTGCTCCGCAGGCACCATCACTCCGAGGTCGGTTATCTTATAGTTGTTGCAGGCCATCACCACGCTGACAATATTCTTGCCTATGTCATGAACATCGCCCTTGACGGTGGCGAGGAGAATAGATCCTCCCCCCTGCCCTTCCCTGCGGGGGAAGGAAGCGATCGCCTTCTGGCTGTCAATATACGGCTGGAGGATTTCCACGGCCCGCTTCATGGTGCGCGCTGTCTTGACCACCTGAGGCAGAAACATCCGTCCGTCGGCAAAGTAGCGGCCCACAGTGGTCATGCCCTCCATTAGGGGCCCCTCAATGATACTGACGGCGGAAGGATACTCGCTGACAGCCTCCGTGAGATCTGCCTCCAGATTGGAAGAGTCTCCCTTGATGGCATCGGGCCGGCGGCAGAGAATGGTGTCCTCCAGCAGGATGCGGAGGTCAGAGGGTATGTCGGTGTAGAGTACGGAGGTGGCAGGATTGACGATGCCCATGTCCATGCCTGCCTGGATTGCATGATAGAGAAAGACGGCGTGCATGGCCTCGCGCAGATAGTTGTTGCCACGGAAGGCGAAAGAGAGGTTGCTCACTCCTCCGCTGACATGAGCCCCCTTGAGATTCTCGCGAATCCAGCGGGCGGCACGTATGAAGTCGAGGGCGTAACGGTCGTGCTCCGCCATGCCTGTGGCTATGGAGAGGATATTGGGGTCGAAGATTATGTCAGAAGGATTGTAGCCGGCCTTGTGAACCAGGAGGTCGTAGGCACGGCGACACACCTCTATCTTGCGCTCAAAGGTGGTGGCCTGCCCCTTCTCATCGAAGGCCATTACTATGACGGCTGCTCCGAGGCGCCTGACCATGCGAGCCCTTTTGAGGAATACCTCTTCGCCCTCCTTGAGAGAAATGGAGTTGACGATGCTCTTGCCCTGAATGCACTTGAGGCTGCGCTCAATGACACTGAAGTCGGAGGAGTCAATCATCAGGGGCACACGGGCTATGTCGGGATCGGAGGCGATAAGATTGAGGAAGTGGGTCATCTCGAGCGGCGTATCGAGCAAACCATCGTCCATATTGATGTCGAGCACCAGAGCGCCGTCGTCCACCTGCTTGCGGGCTATCTGGAGCGCCTCGTCGTACTGATGAGAACTGATAAGGCGCAGGAACTTGCGACTGCCGGCCACGTTGCAGCGCTCACCAACATTGATGAACGGCACCTCGGGCGTCGCTTCCAGCAGTTCAAGGCCGGAGAGTCTTAAATTTGACATTTCGCGAGGCAGCTTGGGCTCATTTTTCCCAGTTTTATATATAATCTTTTGGTACTCGGCTATGTATGCATCGGTAGTTCCGCAGCAGCCGCCGATGATATTGACAAGCCCGCGGTCCACAAAGTCACGCATCAGATCGCGCATCTCGGCGGGAGTGATATCGTACTGACCGAGAGCGTTAGGCAGGCCAGCATTGGGATGACAAGAGATATAATAGGGAGCCTTGGCGGCCATCTCCTCCAGGAAGGGCTTTATCTCCCTGGGGCCGAAGGAGCAATTGAGGCCTATGGAGAATATGTCGGCGTGACTTACGGAAGCCAGGAAGGCTCCGATAGTCTGACCGCTGAGCGTGCGGCCACCCTTGTCGGCCACAGTAAGAGACAGCATAAGAGGCACCTTGCAGCCGGTGGCTGCCATAGCCTCCTCGGTGGCAAAGATGGCAGCCTTGGCATTGAGCGTGTCGAAGATTGTCTCTATGAGCAGACCGTCGATGCCCTCCTGCAGCAGCGCCACCATCTGCTCGGTGTAGGCGTCCACAAGTTGATCGTAGGTAACGTCGCGACGGGCTGGGTCATTGACGTCAGGCGACATGGAGGCAGTCTTATTGGTAGGTCCCACGGTGGCCACCACAAAACGCGGCCACTGAGGATTGCGTTTTGTATATTCGTCTGCAAGCGTGCGCGCCAGTCTTACGGCGGCGCGGTTGATTTCGCCTACCAAGTGTTCGCAGCCGTAGTCGGCCATTGATATGCGCTGCGAGGAGAAAGTGTTGGCCGTAATAATATCAGCCCCAGCCTCCAGGTAGCGGCGATGGATATCGCTGATTACGTCGGGACGGGTGAGACAGAGCAAATCGTTGTTGCCCTTCTGCAGCAAACTCATGGGCAGACCGAGGCCGTCACGGCGAAAATCCTCCTCGCCGAGGCCGTAAGTCTGAATCATAGTGCCCATCGCGCCGTCAAGCACGAGGATGCGCTTAGTAATAGCTTGCTGCAGTGTCATAACCAATAACCGTTAACCAATAACCGTTAAGCAATAACCAACAACCGTTAATAGGAGTGGTTCTTGGTGGCGCGGTCCATCTCGCGGCGGTCGTCGCGGTCCTTCATTGTGGCGCGCTTGTCATACATCTTCTTACCACGGGCCAGAGCTATCTCCAGCTTGGCGCGGCCGTTCTCGTCAACATAGAGGCGGAGGGGCACAATGGTGAGGCCGGGATTTTTGAGTTGCTGCTCCAGACGGATAATCTCGCGACGATTGAGCAGGAGTTTGCGGTCACGGCGAGTATTGTGATTGTTGAAAGAGCCATAAAAATACTCCGCCACATACATATTCTTAACCCACACCTCGCGCTGGCTGATGTAGCAGTAGGCATCCACCAGCGAGGCACGGCTCTGGCGGATAGACTTAATCTCTGTACCGGTGAGCACAATGCCTGCCGTATAGCGGGTGAGGAAGAAATAGTCGAACTCCGCCTTACGGTTCTTGATTATTACGCTTGCCTTTATGTCGTTTTTCTTGTTAGCCATTGGATGTTGCTTTTATGTA
The DNA here is from genome assembly GCA_902792555.1 of uncultured Bacteroidales bacterium. GTDB lineage: Bacteria > Bacteroidota > Bacteroidia > Bacteroidales > Bacteroidaceae > UBA6382. The sequence goes on from CADAZW010000043.1 coordinate 40,206, forward strand.
AGCCTGGCAGACCTGTGCTGTAATCTGGGGCTCAGCCTCCACGAAATAATCATCGAAATCATCCCACTCAGGATGCTGCTCATAGAGGGCCATGAAGTCATCATCAGTCTCGGCGGGCTGCTCCAGCTCTGCACGGGTCTGCTCATAGAGGGCCCGGGCATCATATAGCCACACACTGAAATCCTTTAGCCCCCATAGGCGCATGGCCTTGGCGAAGGGATTGAGGAAGATAAATGGACCGTAGCCGTTTTGGATAAGCTGCACAAAACCGCCCTCCAGCAATTCGTCGCGGAGAATAGAATAAGCCAGCAGCGTAATCTGGTCAGCCGAAAGCCTTGCCATCGACTCTCCCGTCAGCTCGCCACCTATTTTTTGCCACAGCGGAGTGGTGAGGGATGCTATTGTTGTTGCGTTTTCTGCCATTAGTTTGCAAAAGTAGCACAATTTTATAACATGTGCACATAAAAAAGCACAAACATTCACTTGAAAGACGTGTTTTCAGAAAAAAAGTTGCAAATTTGCATGACAGACAACACCGTAAAACATGCAACTCAAAAATACGAAGTTCACGGAGCTGATGCAGCGCCGCATATTCAATGTGCTCATCGTGGCCAACCCCTATGACGCATTCATGCTGGAGGATGACGGCCGAGTGGACGAGAAAATCTTTCAGGAATACGCCAGGCTCGGTCTGAGCTTCCCTCCACGCTTTGTGCAGGTAAGCACCGAGGAAGAGGCCGAGCAACACCTCAAGAAGGGCGAGATCAACCTGGTGATATGCATGCCGTCGAAGACTGTGGGCGATGGTGACGACGTCTTCGACATGGCCCGCAACATCAAGACGCGCTACACTGCCATACCTATGGTGGTGCTCACCCCCTTCAGCCACGGCATCACCGCCAGGATGCAGGACATCGACCTCAGCATCTTTGAATACGTGTTCTGCTGGCTGGGCAACACCGACCTGCTCATTACTATCATCAAGCTCATTGAGGACCGCATGAACCTGGAGCACGACATCAGCGCCGGGGTGCAGATGATCATGCTGGTAGAGGACAATATACGCTTCTACTCCTCAATCCTACCCTCGCTCTACAAATTTGTGCTGCACCAGAGTCTGGAGTTTGCCACCGAGGCCCTCAACACCTCGCTGGAGAAGCTCCGCATGAGGGGCCGCCCCAAGATTGTGCTAGCTCGCAACTACGAGGAGGCATGGGATATCTACAGCCGCTTCTCCAACAATGCACTGGGCATCATCAGCGACTGCAAATTCCCGCTGCATTTCATCAAGGGCGCCAACCCCAAGGACGACGAAAAGGACGACAAGGCAGGATTTAAGCTATTCAAGGCCATTAGGGCGCAAGACCCCTACATCCCCCTTATCATGGAGAGTTCGGAAAAGGACAACTGCGACAAGGCCTGGGCCCTGGGCTACCACTTCATTGACAAAAACTCAAAGAAGATGGAACAGGACCTGCGCGATGTGCTGCGAATGTACCTGGGCTTCGGCGACTTCATCTTCCGCAATCCCGACACCCATGAGGAGGTGCTGAGGGTGCGCAACCTGAGAGACCTGCAGAATCATATCATGACAGTGCCACGCGAGTCTTTTCTCTGGCATATACGGCGCAACAACGTGAGCCGCTGGCTCAGCTCGAGGGCCCTATTCGGACTGTCGGACGTGGTGAAGGGCATGTCGCTCAAATCTGTGCAGGACATCGACGCCCACCGCAAGCTGATCTTTGATGCCATCGTGGCCTACCGACAGATGAAGAACCGTGGCGTGGTGGCTGTGTTCCAAAAGGACCGCTTCGACCAATATAGCAATTTCGCCCGCATCGGCGAAGGCTCGCTGGGAGGCAAGGGGCGCGGTCTGGCATTTCTCGACCACATAATGCAGAAGCACACCGACCTCAACGAGGTGGCTCCTGTGATGATACCCAAGACGGTGGTGCTGTGTACCGATGTCTTCGACGACTTTATGGACTGCAACAACCTCTACCAGCCTGCCCTGAGCGATGAGCTGACCGACCAGCAGCTGCTTGACCGCTTCGTCAGCAGCAACCTGTCTACCAGTCTGCTCAACGATCTCAGAGCATTCCTCTCTGTGGTAAAAGACCCCATCGCCGTGCGCTCGTCGTCGCTGCTGGAAGATGCACACTATCAACCTTTTGCCGGCGTTTATTCAACCTATATGATACCATCGGTGGAGAATGCCGAGGAGCGTCTGCAGATGCTCACCGCTGCTATCAAGTCGGTATATGCCTCCGTCTATTTCAAGGCTAGCAAGGACTACATGACCGCCACCCAGAACGTAATAGACCAAGAGAAGATGGCAGTAATCCTACAGGTGGTGGTGGGCGAGCGCCATGCCGACCGCTTCTACCCTGTCATCAGTGGCGTAGCCCGCAGCATCAACTACTACCCCATCGGTGATGAACGCCCCGAGGAGGGCACCGTTTCGCTGGCCTTTGGACTGGGCAAATACATCGTGGACGGCGGAGTCTCGCTCAGGGTGTGCCCAGCGCGGCCCAACCATGTGCTGCAGATGAGCGAGATGACACTGGCCCTTCGCGATACGCAGACAACCTTCCTGGCCCTAGACATGAGGAGCGAGGCTTGCAGCCAGTTTCTAACCGACGATGGATTCAACCTCCAGCGGCTGTCTATCAGGGAGGCAGAGCAGGACGGCACCCTGCCCTACATATGCTCCACCTACCTGCCTGAGGACCAGCAGATATACGATGGCTATTACGAGGGCCGCAACCGCAAGATCATCTCCTTCAGCGGAGTGCTCCACAATGGGGTGTTCCCTCTGCCCAAGGTGATACAGAAGGTCCTCCAGATGGGTGCTGAGGAGATGCGCCGTCCGGTAGAGATAGAGTTTGCCGTAAACCTCCGCCCTGACAGGACGGGAGAGTTCTACCTCCTCCAGATACGCCCCATGGTTGACAACCGCATGAGCATCAATGTCAACCTGGCCGATATACCCGACAGCGAGTGTCTGCTGCGCTCTGCCAACGCCATAGGCCATGAGTCCAGCTCCGACATCAGCGACATAATCTATGTCAAAACAGCCGACTATACCCCTCACGACAATCCTCTCATAGCCGCCGAGATCGACAAAATCAACTCCAAGCTGCTCAGCCAGGGCCGCCACTGCATCTACATAGGCCCCGGGCGCTGGGGAAGCAGCGATCCATGGCTTGGCATACCCGTCAAGTGGCCCAACATATCTGCCGCACGCCTCATCGTGGAGGCTGGCCTTGGCTCGTATCAGGTAGATCCGTCGCAGGGCACCCATTTCTTCCAGAACCTCACGTCGCTGGGAGTCAGCTACCTCACCATCAACGCCTTCAAGGGCGAAGGCGTCTACGACGAGGCAAGCCTTAATGCCATGCCCGCAGAGGAAGAAAGCGCCCACCTGCGCCACATTCATACCGACCAGCCGCTTACAGTGATGGTGGACGGCCTGCATCGCCAGGCTGTGGTAAAACTAAACAGATAAGAGACTATGAGGAAAGCTCTGATCTTTGCAGCCGGCCTCGGCACCCGCCTTGCCCCGCTCACCGACAGCCGTCCCAAAGCGCTCGTTGAGCTGAAGGGACGTGCGCTGCTTTGGCACGTGGCCGAGCGGTTGCAGGCCGAAGGATTCACCAACCTGACAATCAACGTCCACCACTTCGCCGGCCAGATCAAGGACTATGTCAGCCATGGCCCCTTTGCCGAGTGGGCAGCATCCAACGGCATCAGCATCAATATCAGCGACGAGAGCGCCCTTCTGCTCGACACTGGCGGAGGGCTGCGCAAGGCAGCACCCCTAATTTTTGACCGCGACGACAGCCCCGTGCTTATCCACAATGTAGACATCCTGAGCAATGCCCACCTTGACGAACTATACCACTCAATAGGCGGGGCCGATGCCATGCTGCTGGTAAGCCGGCGCGAAACAAGCCGCTATCTGCTCTTTGACGACCAGATGCGCCTCCGAGGCTGGCAAAACATCAAGACCGGCGAAGTGCGCCCGTCAAGCCTCAAACCTCAAACCTCAAACCTGAAAACACTCACCCCCCTAGCCTTCTCCGGCATTCACGTAGTGAGCAAACATATGGTAGATGCGATGAAAGACTGGCCCGATAAATTCGGCATCATTGATTTCTACATACAGAATTGTGACAGCCTCAACATCCGCGGCCTGGTGCAGCCCGACCTCAAGCTCACCGACATAGGCAAGATTGACGTGCTACGCGCCCTTGAGGCCGAATAACTCCCCGTACCCCCCCGAGGAGGGGCTCCCACCCAGTTTCTTTACTCACTACACAGCTACCGCATTAACGCCATTTTAACACTTCTGATGGTCAGCCTAATCATACCGGTCCACAACCGCAGCGAACTGCTCCCGCGGCTATTTGACAGCCTTCGCAGCATCAAGGACTGCCAGGTGGAGATAATATTTGTTGACAACAACAGCGACGATGCCACATGCAGCATCGTACAGCAATTCGTGGATGACATAAACGCCACATCCACCGCAATCACCGCCATCCTGCTCCACGAGAGCAAGCCCGGGGCGGCGGCAGCACGAAACTGCGGCCTCAGCCAAGCCAACGGCGAATACGTCTATTTCTTTGACTCCGACGACGAGCTGAGCCCCCAAATGCTCAGCGCTGCCCAAGAACTCGCCATCCAGGAAAATGCCGACGCAGTGGCTCTCCAAGTAAACTATATAGACCCCAGCGGCAATGTGACGCCACGCCACATCATTCGCTCCACCGACCCGCGATGCCATATTGTGGCCAACAACTTTGCCACCGTATCACTCTTTTTGCGTCGCACCTTCGCTCAGGAGCACGCCCGTTGGAACGAAGACCTCTTCTATTGGATTGACTTCGAATGGGCTTTGCGCATTATGCTTGCCAACCCCAAGACGGTATGGCTACCCGGCGCATGGCACAGGATATACCAACACTCCAACAGCATTACCGGCAACAGATTTGCAGACCGTATCGACGAAATCCTCACCGCCCACAGTGCCATAGAGAAGGATATAAAACAGGAGATAGGAGTAAGGGATAAAGAAGTAAGGAGTTTTCTCCGCGCCCTCAACAGCCGCAAGGCTCTCTATGCCGGTCATGTGCGCCACGAGAACAACAGACAGGCTGCCCACCTTATATATAATAGTATAGACCGTAGCATCCGCACCCTGACAGACAAGCTCAGACTCCCCCTGCTCTACCGCCTCAGCGCATGGGGCATACGCGGAGTATGGCGACTGGCCCTCTAGACCGCAAGCCTCGTTTTTGCGCTTTTTGCAATGTCCGTATTAAAAAACGGGCATTATTCTTGCGTTTTTATACATTTAACGCCAAAATTTTAACAAATGTCAAAAACAAATGCATGCCATTGCAGTTTCATAGCATTAAATTTGTTACTTTTGCACAAGGAAACGACTATCGGTTTAACCCTTAAAACAAACACACTATGAACGCACAGAAAGTACTTGAAGATTTGAAGCGCCGCTTCCCCGGCGAACCCGAATATCACCAAGCCGTAGAGGAAGTGCTCTCCACCATTGAGGAGGAATACAATAAGCACCCCGAGTTTGACCGCGCCAATCTCATTGAGCGCCTATGCATACCCGACCGCATCTACACCTTCCGCGTCAGCTGGCAGGATGACCAGGGGCGCATACAGACCAACATGGGCTACCGCGTGCAGCACAACAATGCCATTGGCCCCTACAAGGGCGGCATCCGCTTCCACGCCTCTGTCAATCTCGGCATCCTGAAGTTTCTGGCCTTCGAGCAGACCTTCAAGAACTCACTCACCACTCTCCCCATGGGCGGAGCCAAAGGCGGCAGCGACTTCTCGCCGCGCGGCAAGAGCAATGCCGAGGTTATGCGCTTCTGCCAGGCCTTCATGCTGGAGCTCACCCGCAACATCGGTCCTGACCAGGACGTGCCCGCAGGCGACATCGGAGTAGGCGGCCGCGAGGTGGGCTACATGTTCGGCATGTACAAGAAGCTCACCCATGAGTTCAGCGGCGTGCTCACCGGCAAGGGCCGTGAGTTTGGAGGCAGCCTCATACGCCCCGAGGCTACAGGCTACGGCAACGTCTATTTCCTGCAGGAGATGCTCAAGACCCGCGGCCAAAGCGTCGAGGGCAAGACAGTGCTCATCAGCGGCGCCGGCAACGTAGCACAGTACACGGCTGAGAAGGTGCTGCAGCTAGGTGGCAAAGTGCTCACCATGAGCGACAGCGACGGTTACATCTATGACCCCGACGGCATAGACCGCGAGAAGCTCGATTACATCATGGAGCTCAAAAATATCTATCGCGGCAGAATCTATGAGTACGCCGAACGCTATCCCACCGCCCGCTATGTGGCAGGCAAGAAGCCTTGGGGCGAGAAGGCCGATATCGCACTGCCCTCCGCCACCCAGAATGAAATCAGCGAAGAGGCTGCCGAGATGCTCGTCAACAACGGAGNGCTGCCAATGCCGGTGGCGTAAGCGTCAGCGGACTGGAGATGAGCCAAAACTCCGAGCGCCTCAGCTGGACAGCCGAGGAAGTTGACCATCGTCTGCACATCATCATGGAGGACATCCATGCCAACTGTCTCAAGTACGGCACGGAGCCCGACGGCTACATCAACTACGTGAAGGGTGCCAACGTGGCCGGCTTCATCAAGGTAGCCAAGGCCATGATGGCGCAGGGCATCGTCTGAATCACATAAGAGACTATACACCAACAGAGCTCGGCAATCCTACTTGCCGAGCTCTATTACTTCCAGGTCCTTGATGTCAGGCCCGTCGATGGTAAGGCGCACCAGCGTGCGCACGGCCTGCCACCCCTGCAGTCCCGCGGCTCCGGGATTGATATGGAGCAAACCCAGCCGGTCGTCATACTTCACCTTGAGGATATGGCTGTGTCCAGAGATAAACAACCGCGATGTCTGAGGTCTTTCATCATGCGCCTCCCCCTCCCGTCGGCACAGGTCTTGTATATACCTCCTTGCCGAGGGGTCATAGTGGCCGGGATAGCCGCCGATATGCTTCATCAGCACCTCCACATCCTCACAGCGCCAGCGCAGCACCTCAGGATAGACAAGGCGCAGGTCGCCGCCGTCGCAGTTACCGCAGACAGCCCTCAACGGCTTCAACTCCGCAAAGCGCTGGGCATGCTCATAGGAGCACATGTCGCCGGCATGCCACACCTCGTCGCACGGCGCAATATAGTCCGCATAGCGAGGATCCCAATAGTTGTGTGTGTCAGAGATAAGAAGAATCCTTTTCATTTCCTTAATTGATAGTTAAGAGTTAAGAGTTGAGAGTTGAGGGTTAATTCTCTAATTCTTGATAAATAAAAAAATTTCTGAATAATTAATTTATGGCAATTTCTGTGCCGCTTCGCTCTCAGGCTCTTTTATGCCAGCCCGCACCACTGGCGCGACAACTGGCAGAGCCTTCGCGATACCTTCGACATTCAGTCCGTTTCTTCCGGACTTGGCAATAATTTTCAATTCTCAATTTCTTTTAGACTTGCGCATCTCCATCCAGAACAAGACTGCAGCAGTGGCGGTGGCCACGACGTCGCTTACAGGAAAGGACCACATCACACCGTCAACACCCATAAAGGTAGGCAGGATTATCACCGCAGGGATAAGGAAGATCAGCTGACGCGATAGCGAGAGGAATATGCTCTTCTTCACCACACCGATGCACTGGAAGAAGTTAGTCACCACAATGGTAAAGCCAATGATGGGAAACGTGCACACCAGTATAAAGAGATTATGCATCGATATGTCTATCAGGTACGGGTCAGTGGTGAATGCGCTCACTATCTGGCGCGGCACAATCAAGCTGACCACAAACCCCACCGTCACCACCACCGTGGCCCATACGATGGTCTTCACCAGCGCCGCCCTCACGCGGTCACTGTTGTTAGCCCCGTAGTTGTAGCCCACTATCGGCTGCATGCCCTGGTTAAGGCCCATCACAATCATCAGGAAGAAGAAGGCGTAGCGGTTGCAGATACCGTAGGATGCCACGTCCAGGTCGTTGCCGTAGACCAGCAGGCTCTTGTTGATCAACGCTGCCACCACGCAGCCCGTGAGATTAATAAGAAACGGCGACAGTCCAATCATAAACGAATCCTTCACGATGCGAGCCTTCAGCCTATAGATGCCGCGCTGAAAGCGGATGAACTGACGCTTGTTGCTAAAGAGCTTAAACTGCCACATCAGCACCGACGTCTGCGACAGCATGGTGGCCAGTGCAGCCCCGCGTATGCCCCAGCCAAACACATAGATAAACAGCGGGCACAAAATCACGTTCAACACCACGCTGTAGATGGTAGCCATCATAGCCGCGCGGGGCTGTGAGGCCGCTCGCAACATGGCATTAAGACCATAGTACAGGTGCGTGATCACATTACCCGCCAGTATCACAACCATAAAGTCGCGTGCATAACGCAGGGTCTCGTCGGTGGCGCCGAAGAAATAGAGAATGGGGTCAATAAAGCATAGCATCAGTGCGCCTAGCACCACACCCATAATCACATTCAGCACCACCACATTGCCTAGTATGCGGCGTGCAGTCTCGTAGTCACGCTCGCCCAGCCTCACCGACAGCAGGGTACTGGCCCCCACGCCGATCATCGAACCGAAGGCTGCCGTCATCTGCATCACTGGAAAAGTAAGCGAGATGCCGGCAATAGCCAGCGCGCTCACGCCCTGGCCGATGAATATCGCATCCACGATATTATAGAGCGACGATGCCGTCATGGCAATCACCGCCGGCGTGGCATACTTCAGCAGCAGGCGGCCCACAGGCTCGCTGCCCAGCTCAAGAAAACCCGCATCCTTACCAGCTATAGTCTTGGCATCATCCATATTCAGGATGCAAAATTACTAAATTTCCTCCGCTTACCACCCAACGGGCAGCACCTATTTTTCCTCTCACATAGAGCCTTTATCTTACATTTTGTTACATAAGCACTGTAATACCTATAAAGTTTCTATCTGCTTATTACATTTTGCTGCCTAAAAAGCGTCAAGAAAAATGTTTTTGCCTGCAATATAACGTCAAAAGACAACAAAGACTCGCCGCTATTGCAAAGTGTCGACTCTCCTGCGCAACTGTTTAGCCTTTGCTGGTGAAAATGCAACATTCACAGGACCGCGCTGTAATCTTATCCCAAGAAAACTTAATCGCGCCAAGAAAAAATCTAATCGCGCCGAGAAAAAATCTAATCGCGCCGAAGTTGGAAACCTCTGCGGAGTTAGAAACAACCCTTTCGTGATAAGAACAAATTTCCACGTTTACTGCATTTATTCAGCGACATCTTTTTGTAGTTTCTGCAGCATTTGCGGCATTTGGCTATGAAAAAAATAGGGAGTAATAAATCTGTTGTCACGAAAACAAGGCAATGATATATTTGTTGTCACGAACCCAGCACATGGCGCGCATGATATTTTTTTCGTCGAATTTGCCTTATTTAATAAGGTATATGCAGATTTTTTCGTAACTTTGCACAGAATTAGAAAACTAATCAAAACCAAAAACACAATAAATTCATTTTTATGACAAAGCAACAGGAAAATATCAAGAAGCTTGTAGAAAAGCGCGCCGCAGCCCGTCTGGGCGGTGGCGAGAAGGCTATCGAGAAGCAGCACGCGAAAGGCAAACTGACCGCTCGCGAAAGAATTGATTTGCTGCTGGACGAGGGCAGTTTTGAGGAGATGGACATGTTTAAGCTCCACCGCTGCCACAACTTCGGCATGGAGAAGAAGCAGTTCCCCGGTGACGGCGTGGTTACCGGCAGCGGCACCATCGACGGCCGCCTGGTCTATGTCTTCGCCCAGGACTTCACCGTCAACGCCGGCTCACTGTCGGAGACGATGTCGGAGAAGATCTGCAAGGTGATGGACGAAGCCATGAAGATGGGCGTGCCCTGCATCGGCCTCAATGACTCGGGCGGCGCACGCATCCAGGAGGGTGTGAACGCCTTGGCCGGCTATGCCAACATCTTCCAACGCAACATCGAAGCTTCGGGCGTGGTGCCCCAGATCTCAGCCATCTGCGGCCCCTGTGCCGGCGGTGCCGTCTATTCACCTGCCATCACTGACTTCATCTTCATGCTTGAGGACGTGAGCTACATGTTCCTCACCGGCCCCGCCGTGGTGAAGAGCGTTACGGGTGAAGAGGTAAGCCAGGAGAACCTGGGCGGCGCATCGGTACACGGCACCAAGAGCGGCGTGGCCCACTTCACCTGCTCCAGCGAAGAGGAACTGGCAACAAATATACGCAGGCTCATCTCCTATATCCCCCAAAACAACATGGAGACCACCCCGCGCGTAGAATGCAACGACCCCGTAGACCGCACCGAAGAGGCCCTCAACGACATACTGCCCGATGACCCCAACAAGGCATACGACATGTATGAGGTTATAGGCTCCATCGTCGATAACGGCGAGTTCATGGAGGTACACCGCAACTTTGCCAAGAATATCATAGTGGGCTTCGCCCGCTTCAACGGCCAGAGCGTGGGCATAGTTGCCAACCAGCCGAAAGTGTACGCCGGCGTACTGGACTGCAACGCCAGCCGCAAGGGTGCGCGCTTCGTAAGATTCTGCGACGCTTTCAACATACCCATCGTAACTCTGGTTGACGTACCCGGCTTCCTGCCCGGCACAGGCCAGGAGTACAACGCCGTAATCGACCACGGCGCAAAGCTGCTCTTCGCCTACGGCGAGGCCACGGTGCCCAAGGTAACCGTTACGCTGCGCAAGAGCTACGGCGGCAGCCACATCGTGATGGGCTGCAAGCAGCTCAAGGCTGACCTCAACTACGCCTGGCCCGCAGCCGAGATGGCCGTGATGGGCAGCAAGGGCGCAGTGGCTGTGCTCTACGCCAAGGCCGCCAAGGAGGCCGAAGACCCGAAAGCTTTCCTGGCTGAGAAAGAAGATGAGTACAACGAACTCTTCAACAATCCCTACCAGGCTGCCAGCTACGGCTACATCGACGACATCATCGAGCCCAAGAACACCCGCTTCCGCATCTGCCGCGCCCTGGCCATCCTGCAAAACAAACGCCAGACACGCCCGGCCAAGAAGCACGGCAACATTCCTCTATAAAAAAAGTATGCTTACAGCATGAAATATCTCAAGACTACCAACATAGTCACCCTAGCCGCCGCCCTGCTGATGCTGCTACCCCTGGCAGCATCGGCAGACGGTTCGCAGAGCCTGCGCCTGAGTGAGGTATGTCTGGGCGACAGCTCCACGAGGGGCAAGGCATGGATTGAGATACAGAACATCTCCTACGGCTCACAGAACCTGGGAGGATTCTATATCACCAACAATCCCGCTGCCCTCAACCCCGAGCTCTCCGCACCGCAGCGCATAGAAATGATGCACCTCATCCCCACAGGCAACCCCGTCACAAGGATTACTCCACAGAACTGCCTGCTGCTCTATGCCGACGGCCAGGACAACCTCGGCTTGCAGCACCTGGACTTCACCCTTGCCCCGGGCGACATAGTGGCTCTATACAGCGGAAACGGCGTTGACCTGTTGGACTCGCTAACCATACCTGACTACCTCATGGCAGGCAAGTCGTGGGCCAAGGACTTCAAGAAGGACTCATGGCGCATATGCGACCGCCCCACCCCCACTCAGGCCAACGACTACCTGCAGGCTAAAAAGAACAACAAGATTGCAGAGTTTAAGGAGAAAGACCCACACGGATTTGCCATGGCCATCATGGCGATGGGCGTGGTGTTCAGCTGCCTACTCCTGCTATACTTGTTCTTCAAGCTGTTTGGTAAGGTGTTCGCCCGCATAGGCAACAAGGATGTCCAAATAACCCCCCTGGCCACCACCGGCACAGCAGGCAATGGCACAAGAACTGACACAGAGGCTGCCGTAGCCGCAATGATGGCCCTGACAGAAGCCACCTCCGGCACCGGCAACAAAGACATGGACGTGGCTCTCATAGCCCTCGCTCTCGAGGCAGAACTTGCCCACGAAGAGGAGAGTGGAATAATAACCATCATCCCCACCCAATCACCGTGGGCCGACAAGGCTGAAATGATTGCCGCCGGCACACTGCGATAAACAAGAAATAATAACCATTAAACGATAAACAACCTACACAACAATGAAAGAGTATAAATACATCATCAACGGCAAGGAATACACCGTTAACATCGAGAACCTTCAAGGCAACCAAGCCAATGTAACCGTAAACGGCAAAGCCTACGACGTGGAAATCGTAGGCCGCGAGCCTAAGAAAGTCACACCCGCAGCCAAGCCTGCCGCTGCTCCCGCCACGGCACCGAAGGCCGCAGCCCCCGCTGCTGCTCCCAAGGCTCCAGCTCCCGCCGCTGCTGCCGGTGAAGGCACTCCCTTCAAGGCTCCCCTGCCCGGCACCATCAACGATATTAAGGTAGCAGTAGGCCAGCAGGTCAACGTGGGCGACGTGGTGCTCATACTTGAAGCCATGAAGATGGAAAACGAGATCACCGCCGAGAAGGCTGGCACCATCACCTCCATCACCGTGCAGAAAGGCGACTCCGTAATGGAGGGCACCACCATGTTCACCATCGGATAACTTTTATTTGACTATTTGACAATCTTATTGTTTGGCAATTGATTGTCGAACTGCGAAACCGTAAGACTAAACTATGTGGGATTTTATTGGAACCAAACTGAGTGATTTTATCACTTTCACCGGCTTCTACCAGGGAGAGTGGTCTAATTACATCATGATTCTGGTCGGCATCTTCTTCGTATGGCTTGCCATCAAAAAGGACTTTGAACCGCTACTGCTCATTCCGATAGGCTTCGGCATCATTCTGGGCAACATCCCGTTTAAGTCTATAGGCTTGGAGGTAGGCATCTACGAAGACAACTCGGTGCTCAACTTCTTCTACTCAGGCGTGAAAGACGGCTGGTATCCGCCGCTGGTGTTCCTTGGCATCGGCGCGATGACCGACTTTACCGCCCTGCTGGCCAACCCCAAGCTGCTGTTAGTGGGTGGCGCAGCCCAGTTCGGCATCTTCGGTGCCTATATGATCGCCCTGCTGCTAGGCTTTGAGCCCAATCAGGCGGCAGGCATAGCCATCATCGGCGGCGCCGACGGCCCCACGGCTATCTTTCTGTCGTCAAAGCTGTCGCCCAACCTGATGGGAGCCATTGCCGTATGCGCCTACTCCTACATGGCCTTAGTGCCGGTGATTCAACCATTCTTCATGCGACTGCTTACCACCAAGAAGGAGCGAGTGATCCGCATGAAGCCCGCGCGCCAGGTAAGCCAGACAGAGAAGATCATCTTCCCCATCGTAGGCCTCCTGATGACGGCCATGATTATCCCCTCAGGCCTGCCGCTGCTGGGCGTACTATTCTTTGGCAACCTGCTCAAGGAGTCCACCAAGACCACACGCCTTGCCAAGACTGCAGGCTCAGCCCTCAACGACATTGTGGT
>CADAZW010000044.1 GCA_902792555.1 uncultured Bacteroidales bacterium
TGTTTTTTGAACATCAAAAACAGTAGCATAACTACCAGTGAAATTACCAGTCACCGTTTTACCGTTGAGATCAAGAGTAAAAGTCTTACCTACAGAAATAGTTCCATTCGTCACCTCGGTATCTGCAATCATAGTAACTGTACCGCCTGAAGGCACGGCACTAACTGCGGCTGCGAGAGAAGCATAAGTTACGTCTCCTACTCTGGCTACATCCTCTGCGAATGTCTTGCCAGCAAAGGCAAAGACGAGCAGATAAACAAAAACTGTTATCGGTTTCATTATATATTATTTTTCTCGCTGCAAAGTTACGAAATATTTCTTATACGGTTATCTCTCCCCTTAGGTTCTGGGACATGAGGGCTCGGACGGTATCGGGATCGTCAGGATAGCGGGCCAGGAGGTGCATGAGCTTGGTGACGGCACTCTCGACGGTGGAGTCGCAGCCGCTGATGACTCCTGCCTCCTGGAGATGGAGACCGCAGTCGTAACGCGACATCTCGACGGCTCCCTGGATACACTGGCTGATATTGACGATGACTAAGAGCGCTGAGCAGCCACGGATGACGGGGGGCGTTGCCACTGCCGAAGGTGCGCATGACGACGGCCTTCAGGCCTGGCGTCTGCAGGATATGCTGCAGGATGTCGCCACGCATGCCGGGGAACAGCGAAATGATGATGACATTGGGGTCGAGGGCATAGAAGGGCTGCATGGGACGGCGGTAGTCGGGACGGAGGATGAGGTCGCGACGGTAGGTGATATCGACACCGGCATGGGCAAGGGCAGGACAGTTGAAGGAGGCGAAGGCGCTGAAAGCCTCGGCACTCTGCTTGGTGGTGCGGTTGCCACGCAGCAGACGGCCACCGAAATAGATGCCGACCTCGGGAACATAGGGACGGCCATCACCATCGCGGGCAGCAGCTATGGAGACGGCGGTGATGAGGTTCTCCTTGCCATCGGTGCGCAGCTGACCGATGGGCAGCTGGGAGCCGGTGAAGATGACGGGCTTGGTGAGGTTGCCGAGCATATAGGAGAGGGCGGAGGCGGTGTAGGCCATGGTGTCGGTGCCGTGGAGGACGACGAAACCGTCATAGTCCTGATAGCGCGTGGCGATGATGCGGGCGAGCTGCTCCCACTGGGCTGGGGTGACATCGCTGGAGTCGATGGGGGGCGTGAACTGACTGGTATGGATGTCGGCATCGACCTCGCTCAACTCAGGGATATGACGCAGGAGATGGGCGAAATCAAGGGGCTCAAGGGCTCCAGTGACGGGATTGCGGCTCATGCCGATGGTGCCGCCGGTATAGATGAGAAGGATAGACATTTTAATTTGACAATCTATATAATTTCACAATTTGACTATTTACAAATTACAATTTAATATTGTTCAGTCGAGAGCCAATTTAATTTGACAATCTCACGATTTTACGATTTTACAATTTCAATTAAGGCGCCTTCGCTATTTGACAATCTAAGTAATCTCACAATCTCACGATTTGACTATTTCACGATTTTACGATTTCAATTAAGGCGCGGCAAAGATGGAAAAACGAAAGATTGAAAAGTTGAAAAAACGGGAGTCTGCGCTTCTATCCTTCAACTCTTCAATCTTTTGATTTCTTTTTTTCTTTATCCTAGACTACGCCGCGACCGTGGCAGTTCTTGAACTTCTTACCGCTGCCGCAGGGGCAGGGGTCGTTGCGGCCAGGGAGCTTCTCCTTGATCACTGGCTGGGGTGCCTGGCGCTCGCGGGTGTCCTGACTGGCGGCGGCGCGCTGGGCGGGGTCGGTGAGGTCGGTGCGGCTCTCGGTGTACTGCGGACGCGGGGCACGGCGCTCAGGGGCTGCCTGCTGCACCTCCTGCGGGTCGCGCATAGGTATCTGGCAGCGCATGAGGATGCTGACGACGCGGTCGTAGATCTTGTTGATCATGGTGTCGAAGAGGGTGGCACTCTCGAGCTTGAAGATCACGAGGGGGTCTTTCTGCTCGTAGCTGGCAGTCTGGACGGAGTGCTTGAGCTCATCGAGGTTGCGGAGGTTCTCCTTCCACTCATCGTCGATAATCTGGAGGAGGATGGCTTTCTCAAACTGCTTGACGAGGCTCTTGCCCTCGGTCTCAACGGCCTCCTTGAGGGGCACGGCGATATTGTAGATGCGCTTGCCGTCGGTGATGGGCACGGCGATGCGCTCATAGCGGTCGCCCTCGTTCTCATAGACCTGCTTGATGACGGGGGTGGCTACCTCTGCCATGCGGTCGACGCGGCGGTGGAAATTGGCCATGGCGGCCTGGAAGGACTTCTCGTAGAGCTCCTCGCGGGGCACGCCGCCATTGAGGTCTGCCTCGGTGAAGGGGGCTTCCATGGCCATGACCTCGAGGAAGCGACGCTGGCAGCCGGCGTAGTCATTGGAGTCGATGATATTGAGGGTGCGGTCCCAGATCATGTTGGCGATGTCCATGCCGATGCGCTCGCCCATGAGGACGTGGCGGCGCTTCTCATAGATGACGGTGCGCTGCTTATTCATGACATCGTCGTACTCGAGGAGGTGCTTACGGATGCCGAAGTTGTTACCCTCGACTTTCTTCTGGGCGCGCTCGATGGACTTATTGATGAGGGGGTGCTCGATGACCTCGCCCTCCTTGAGTCCGAAGCGGTCCATGACCTTGGAGATGCGCTCGGAGGCGAAGAGGCGCATGAGCTGGTCCTCGAGTGAGACGAAGAAGACGGATGAGCCGGGGTCGCCCTGACGACCGGAACGGCCACGGAGCTGGCGGTCGACACGGCGGCTCTCATGGCGCTCGGTGCCGATGATGGCGAGTCCGCCGGCGGCCTTAACCTCCGGGGAGAGCTTGATATCGGTACCACGGCCAGCCATGTTGGTGGCGATGGTGACGGTAGAGCTCTGGCCTGCCTGGGCTACGATGTCGGCCTCCTTCTGATGGAGCTTGGCATTGAGGACCTGGCAGGGGATATGACGGAGGTCGAGCATGCGCTTGAGGAGCTCGGAGATCTCGACGGAGGTGGTGCCGACAAGCACGGGGCGGCCTGCCTCGCGCATGCGGGCTATCTCGTCGATGACGGCATTGTACTTCTCGCGCTTGGTCTTATAGACGCGGTCGTTGAGGTCCTTGCGAGCAACGGGCTTATTGGTGGGTATCTCGACGACGTCGAGCTTATAGATATTCCAGAACTCGCCTGCCTCGGTGATGGCGGTACCGGTCATGCCGGCGAGCTTATGGTACATGCGGAAATAGTTCTGGAGGGTGATGGTGGCAAAGGTCTGGGTGGCTGCCTCGACCTTGACGTGCTCCTTGGCCTCGACGGCCTGATGGAGTCCGTCGCTCCAGCGGCGACCCTCCATGATACGGCCTGTCTGCTCATCGACGATCTTGACCTGGCCATCGATGATGACGTACTCCTCATCGATATTGAACATGGTGTAGGCCTTGAGGAGCTGGAGGATGGTGTGGACGCGCTCTGACTTGACGGCATAATCGGCCATGAGCTCATCCTTCTTGGTGAGGCGCTCCTCGTCGGAGAGGGTCTTGTCGCCCTCGAGGGCGGAGAGCTCGCCGGCGATGTCGGGGAGGACGAAGAGGGTGGCGTTCTTGACGGCATTGGCAAGCCAGTCGTTGCCGCGGTCGGTGAGCTCAACGCTCTTCTGCTTCTCGTCGACGACGAAATAGAGGGGCTCGACGGCCTCGGGCATGCGGCGGTTGTTGTTCTCCATATATATCTCCTCGGTCTTGAGCATGCCGGTCTTGATGCCGGGCTCAGAGAGGAATTTTATCAACGCCTTGTTCTTAGGCAGCGCCTTATGGGAGCGGAAGAGCTGGAGGAAGCCCTGCTCCTGCTGCTTCTTGTCGGGGCTGGCAATGAGCTGCTTGGCCTCGGAGAGGAGCTGGGTGGCATACTTGCGCTGCACCTCATAGAGGCTCTGGATGAGGGGCTGGTACTGCTCGAACATCTGGTCCTCGCCCTGGGGCACGGGGCCGGAGATGATGAGGGGGGTACGGGCGTCATCGATGAGGACGGAGTCGACCTCATCGACGATGGCGTAGTTGTGGGAGCGCTGGACGAGGTCCTGGGGCGCGGTGGCCATATTGTCGCGGAGGTAGTCGAAGCCGAACTCATTGTTGGTGCCGAAGGTGATATCGGCCTGATAGGCGCGGCGGCGCTCCTCAGAGTTGGGGCGATGCTTGTCGATGCAATCAACGGAGAGGCCGTTGAACATATAGAGAGGACCCATCCACTCGGAGTCGCGCTTGGCGAGGTAGTCATTGACGGTGACGACATGGACGCCGTTGCCGGTGAGGGCGTTGAGGAAGACGGGGAGGGTGGCCACGAGGGTCTTACCCTCACCGGTGGCCATCTCGGCTATCTTGCCCTGATGGAGGACTACGCCGCCGAAGAGCTGGACATCGTAGTGTATCATATTCCAGACGGTCTCGTTGCCGCCGGCTACCCAATGGTTGTGATAGACGGCCTTGTCGCCGTCGATATCGACGAAGTCATGGGTGGCGGCGAGCTCGCGGTCGAAGTCGGTGGCGGTGACGATGACATCTTCATTCTCGGTGAAGCGGCGGGCGGTGCTCTTCATGATGGCGAGAGCATCGGGCAGGATGACGTTGAGTTCCTCCTCCATGCGGTCGAGCACCTCCTTCTCAAGCTTGTCGATATGGTTGAAGTGGCTCTCGCGCTCCTCGATGGGGAGAGTCTCGATCTTTTCCTTGGTGGCCTGGATCTCGGCCTTGATATCGTCGGCGCAGTGCTGCACCTGATGCTGGAGGGCCTTGGTGCGGGCGCGGAGGTCATCGTTGGAGAGGAGGTCTATCTGCTCATAGGCCTGCTTAATCTGCTCAACGTAGGGCTGGATTTCGCGCATGTCGCGCGAGGCTTTGTTGCCAAATATCTTAGTTAGTACGCTCAGTAAACTCATAATATTTATTTACAATTTAACAAATTACAATGTACAATTTATTTACAATTTAATGATTTACAATTTATTTTAGAAGTTAAGAAGTTTGATTAGAATTAAATAGTATCAATTATCAATGCCGAAAGCATCGCGAGCGGCTTGTCGGCTGTCAGCGGACCTGGTGCCGACTTCAAAGAGCCGCGAGAGCGAAGCGGCAACTATCAATTATCAATTATCAACTATCAACTATCAACTATCAATTATCAACTTCATTTTATTTCAAGAGGTAGGGTTTTGCATGCATTGGGGGCACGGATGCGCATGGCTCCTGCCAGGGTGGGTGCTATGCGGTCGACGCTGACGGGCAGTTCCACGGTCTTGGCGGGCAGGTCGAGTCCATAGAAGAGTATGGGGAAATTGACGGCTGAATAGCGCACCTGCTTGTTGAGATCGGTGGTCTCATTGACAAGGTGCCAGCCGGGAGCGACCTGCACCATGATGTCGCCGGAGCGGTGGGGATTGTAGCTATTGCGAATCTTCTCAATGCCGGGAGTCCAGGCGCCAAGCTGCACCTGCTTGACAGAATAGGCATTCTCGACACCCTCCGACTGGAGCAACAGCTCCTGGCAGCGGTCGAGAATCTCGCCCATGTTGAGCTGCTTCTGCTCGATGAGCTTATGGTTGAGGAAGATATGGTTGTCGTAAACGGCCTCCACATAGTTGCCCTGCCCGTAGAGGGCCATGAGCATCATGTTGAGTAGGTTGGCGGTGCGGTCGATATAGAAATTGCCGGTGGGTATGCGATAGGCATCGAGGTTGACGGCGGAGGGCTCGTCGACGCCCGTGGAGGTGAGCACGAAGAGGGCGTTGCCCTGACCTGCGCCAGCCTCGGCAGCGGCTATGATATTGCCTACCACATCATCAAGCTCGGTATAGACAGCCTCGGCCTCCCTGCCCTGCTGAAGGGCGCTGAGGGTGACGGCCAGATAGTCGGGCACCTCGTCGTTGCCCATGGTAGTATACTTGAAGCAGGAGGCTGCCATGCGGCCAACTGACTCATTGACCATTGACCGTTGACCATTGACCATTGACTTCGACATGGACCATTGACCATTGGGCTGCTGGCCGTTGACGCTGGAAACCCATGCAGGGAGCTGGGGCGCATAGTAGGCAGTGCCTGCCCACTGGCCGCTCTTAGGGTCAATCCAGAAGGCTCCGTCGGCGGCATGACCTGCGCTGAGCACAGCAGCATCGCCTGTAGAGGCGAAAGCATAGACGAGGGCCTTGCCCTGGGTGGTAACCTTGAGCTCGTCGCCTATGGTGGAGACGCTCAGATGGCATGGCGAGAGAGCATCGGCGGTATTCAGGCCACGCTGCGAGGGGTCAGCCACGCAATAAGTGGGACGCAGGGTAGCGCGGTCGAGCCAATGAAGGTCGACAATGCCATGGTCATAGGGCACGGCGCCGGTGGAGAGAGTGGCCACCGACGAAGCACGGTTGGGCTCAAGGCTGGGATATTCAGCATTGCTGAAGACGCAGCCGCGGCTCATCAGCAGGCGGAAGCCGCGCTCGCCATAGAGGGGCATGAAGGCATCGAGCAGATCGCTGCGCAAGCCGTCGATGGTGATGCTCACAACCACTCGCGGCAACCGCGAGGCGGCGTTGGCATCAAGCACCAGCAGCGGCAGGATGAAAAGCGGATATTTGAGCGAGGCCAGGTCCTTATGGGGCTTGGGCTGACGGTCGGCCTTGACAGCCCTGGGCCTAACCTTGAACCATACGAGGATATTGGTAAGGCTGCGCAGCAGCAGGGCCACGAGCATCAGCACTGCCACGAGGCCCACATACTGAGTGGCGGCGGGCAGCGACAGCAGGAAAACTGCCAGCACTGCCAAGGCCACGGCATGGTAATACCAATAGCGGCGGGTGCGGCCGCCCTTGATCTGCCAATAGAGGCCCACCAGCGGCAGCGGATTGAGCACCCACACCAGGCAGTTGCTGCCTACGGTGGGATGGGTGGAGAAGAAATAGAGGAAGCTGACAATGATGCCTGCCACGCCCTGCAAGACGAGCAGCACGCTATCAACGGGCCAGAGGATGCGGCCTTTGCACCACTCCCATACGCCCAGCACCACGACAATCAGCAACAGGGCTAGCGCCACCACCAGCGGAGAGATGACGGAGGGAGTAACCTGAATGGGCGGAAGGTCGAGAAGACGGTGGGTCGAGCCGGCAAAGAGACGGGCTATGCCCGTGCTATCGACCACGACGGTGCTGACGAAATCCTGCTGCATGATGAGGGGGGCGAACTGTAGGTCGCGGCCCGTGGCGGGCAGGTCGGCCTCGCTGCCCAGCAGGAGATCCTGGCCGAAAGTAGCCCAACGATAGTTGTGGCTATAGAAATGGACTGCCTGGCGCATGCTGCGCTCGGTGGGGCGCTGAGGATAGCGCAGCTGGCCGCTGATACAGCGCTCAATGATGTCGCGCACACGGGTGGCGCAGTTGTCGTAGAAGAAGCTGTAGCGATAGACGCAATTCTCAGGCTGGCAGTTGATAAGCAGCGCATTGAGCAGACGATTGGCCTCCGCCTGGGTGACATTGAGCACCTGCTCGTCGATATAGATGCCCTTGCGACGATAGGCCTCAACGAAGTCTGCCGTCTGCTGCATGGCACAGATATAGTCGGTGTGGCCCAGGGCGAAGCGGAGGGCGAAATTGCCGGAGTTGAAGTCGAAGACGCCATAGTTGAACACGAGGTCGAAATCGACCGTATCGGTGCGCAGCACGCGGATGGCAGAGTGACCGTAGTATTCATAGATCTCAGGACCGGGGCCACAGGTGAGGAGGCTCACCTGCAAGCGCATGCCGCTGACGGAGTCGGCCTGGGAGCGGCTCTCGCCGACATGGGTCATCATCTCGCGGCGCACCAGGGCACCGATGCTGTCACGCACGCTGCGCTGGTGCTGACCGAGGGCAGCATCCTTCTGCATGACATCGCTGACGATGTCGTTTTGCGGCATGGCAAAAACGGCACTCACAGCCATGAAGAGGAGCGGGATAAGCAGGAATATTTTCTTCGCGCGCATACGTGTGTGTGTACCTTATTTATCTATAATGGGTGCAAAGGTAGTAAAAAGTTGGGAGTTAAGAGTTAGGAGCAGGGAGTTTTTATCGGAAATTTGAAAATAGGTAACAGAGGGGGCTCTCACTCAGCCACAAAAAAACGGGGCAAAACCTGAAAGGCCTGCCCCGTGATATTTGAATGAGATGTGAGTGTGGTCTCTGTAATTATGCGCCAAGAATGATGATGTTGTAGATGGCAACTACGTCAGCGGAGTTAACATCGCCATTGCCGTCAACGTCAGCACGCTCCTTGGTGTAACCGGAAGCATCGCCTTCGATGATGTATGCATAGACGGCAACAACGTCAGCAGAGTTGACATCGCCCTCGCCGGTAACGTCACCCTTAACAAACGGCTCACTCTTCTCCTCGAAGGTTGCGCTTACTGACATATTCTTGGAGATGGCAGAAATGGTATAGTTGCCATCCTCGTCAACGTCGGCAAGAACATCGGCGCCGTCAACATAGAGTGTCTTGAGTTCATAGCCCTCATCGGGAGTGATAACGAGAACTACATCTTCGCCAGTGTTGATGGTGGCGGAAGCAACGGAGTTCTTAGATACAGCGCCTGTACCCTCGATTTCAATCTGACCGCCCTCACCGGTGCTAACAGAAACGGTGAAGCGCTTGTTACCAGCAACGTCATTGTTTTGTGCAAATGCCTGACCAGCAACGGCAGCCAGCATGATGCAAAGAGATAGTAAAGTCTTTTTCATTTTGTATATATTTTTTGGTTATTGTTTGCGATTATACGCAGTTTTGTTTGGCAAATATAGAACTTAATTATTTAACTGGCAAATATCTGACCATTTTTTTTGTCTTTTCAATGAATTTTGTGCTTTTTTTTTGCAGACAAAGGTAAAATCATGCAATGGAACGGCTATAGGCAACCCCCTGCCCGGTGGAGAAATCATTGACCATTGAACATTGACCGTTGCCGCTTCGCTCTCGCGGCTCTTTGATCTCAGCACCGTTGCTGCAACGAATGCGTGTTATCTTTCCCCTGAGGGGACCCTGGCGCGACCACTGGCGAGCCACTCGCGATGCCTCCGGCATTGACCGTTGCCGCTAAGGCCCTTGCCGGGCACTAAACAGTTATCAGGGTGTCGAGCTGCACGTCGCTGGGGAAGCGTTCACGACCGTGCAGTCCCTCGTCGGTCAGCTCGATGAGGAAGGAGATGAGTATTTTCTTAGGATGAAATTGCTGCACGAGCCGATAGGCGGCAAGGGCAGTGCCGCCGGTGGCGAGCAGATCGTCGTGGATGAGCACCACATCGTCGGGGGCGATGGCATCGCAGGCTATTTCGAGCCTGTCGGCGCCGTACTCCTTGGTATAGCTCTCGCTGTAGCTCTTGACAGGCAGCTTGCCAGGCTTGCGGGCCAGCACGAAGCCGGCATGCAGCTCCTTGCTGAGCACGGCGCCCATCAGGAAGCCGCGCGACTCAAGGCCCACTATCTTGGTGATACCCTCGTCCTTGTAGCGGGCGACCAGGAGATCTGTCATCACATCGATGCAATCGGGATTGATAAACCACGACGT
Organism: uncultured Bacteroidales bacterium; assembly: GCA_902792555.1. Taxonomy (GTDB): domain Bacteria; phylum Bacteroidota; class Bacteroidia; order Bacteroidales; family Bacteroidaceae; genus UBA6382. The sequence goes on from CADAZW010000044.1 coordinate 9,576, forward strand.
GATATCTCGGAAGTTGATGCCCGGCTGCGGGAAGTCGGGAATGTTGCGCAAGTGGTCAATAAGAAACTGTTTGGGGTCTTTCATCATAATGTTTTTACTATTCCGCAGCGAATTTAGTGATTTTTTCTTATTTTTGCAGAAGAAATGACAGAAATTTCGCTTTATGCCCGACCGGGGATTAAAGTGGAAGTAAAAATGGATAAACCTTTATTTAATTATATATGATAAGCAAGAGAACAGTATTCGCGGCTTTTGCCGCCGTTATGTGCGCCCTCGGCAGTATGGCGCAAAACAGCAATGTCGCCTATAAGGACGGCAACGTGAGATTCACCGTCATCACCGACGGCGTGATCAGGATGGAGTATGCCCCCGACGGACGGTTCACCGACGAGCCTTCCTTTGTGGCCATAAACAGAAGCTACCCCAAGGCCGACTTCAATGTCAAGGACGGCAGCACAGTAGTGCTGAGCACCGCCCGCATGACGCTGCGCTACAAGAAGGGTAGCGGCGCTTTCACTGACAAGAACCTCAGCATCACCAATGCCAAGGGACAGAAGCCTTTCACATGGAAGCCCGGCATGAAGGACACCCTCAACCTGAAGGGCACCTACCGCACCTTGGACGGCTACGACGGCGACCGCCACTGGGACGGCAACAAGCAGATGCCCATGGAAGACGGACTGCTCAGCCGCAGCGGCTGGACGCTGATCGACGACTCCAGGAACTTCCTCTTCGACAATAGCGACTGGCCGTGGGTAAAGGAGCGCCCGCAGAGTGAGGGCAGGCAGGACTACTACTTCATGGCATACGGCCATGACTACAAGAAAGCCCTGAAGGACTTCACCGTCTTCGCCGGCAAAGAGCCGCTGCCGCCACGCTATGCCTTCGGCTGGTGGTGGAGCCGCTACTGGAGCTACTCCGACAGCGAGCTGCGCGGCCTGCTGGACCACATGGACGGCATGGGACTGCCGCTGGACGTGCTGGTTATCGACATGGACTGGCACTACGCCGACGGCAAGCGCGGCGGATGGACCGGCTACACATGGGACACCCAGCTGTTCCCCAATCCCGGCAAGTTCCTCAACTGGCTGCGCGATGAACGCAAGCTCAAGGTTACCCTCAACCTGCACCCCGCCGACGGAGTCAGGGCCTTCGACACACCATACAAGGCCATGGCCGAATATATGGGCATCGACGCCAGCAAGGGCGAGCAGATTCCCTATGAGGGCAGCAACAAGAAGTTTATGAGCGGTCTCCTCGACGTGGTGCTCAAGCCCATGCAGGATCAGGGCGTGAGCTTCTGGTGGCTCGACTGGCAGCAGTGGGCCAACGACCGCAAGCTCACCGCACTCAGCAACACATGGTGGATCAACTACGTGTTCTTCACCCACATGCAGCGCACGCGCGACACACGCCCCATGCTCTACCACCGCTGGGGCGGCCTCGGCAACCACCGCTACCAGATAGGATTCTCGGGCGACGCACAGATCACATGGAACAGCCTCAAGTTTCAGCCTTGGTTCAACAGCACCGCCTCCAACGTGCTCTACGGATTCTGGAGTCACGACATCGGCGGCCACTACGGCCCCAAGACCATCGACCCCGAGCTCTACATCCGCTGGATGCAGTTCGGCGCACTCAGCCCGATATTCCGCACACACTCCAGCAAGTCGCCCGGCATGAACAAGGAGCCCTGGACCTTCGACTACAAATACAGCGACATACTGCGGCAGATAATCCTCGGCCGCTACAGGATGGCACCTTATATATATACTATGGCGCGCGAGGCATACGATGAGGCCATATCCGTCTGCCGCCCCATGTACTACGACTACCCCGAGGCACAGGAAGCCTACGACTACAAGTACCAGTACATGTTCGGCGACCAGATGCTTGTCGCCCCCATCGGCGAGGCTATGAACGACGGCGTGTCGGAGGTGGAAGTATGGCTGCCCGCCGGCTGCGACTGGTATGAGGCCAGCACCGGCACCCTGCTCAAGGGCGGTCAGGTGGTGAAGCGCCGCTTCCTGCTCGACGAATACCCCCTCTACATCAAGGCCGGCAGCATACTGCCCTACCATAGCGGCGACGCCAAGAACCTGCAGTGCAACAACGAGCCCATCACCGTAACCGTCTATCCCGGCGCCGATGACGGCACCTTCACGCTCTACGAAGACGCCGGCGACAGCAAGGACTATGCCACACAGTACGCCACCACCCTGCTCAGCCAGCACCGCGAGGGCAACACCCTCACCGTGCGCATAGGCTCACGCAATGGAGAGTACGACGGCATGCCGCGCGACCGCAAATGGCGCGTCAAGGTGCTCTGCTCCACCCTGCCCGAGAAGATAATCATGAACGAAGACGAGGTACCCTTCTACTACGATGCCCGCGAGCTCGCACTCATGATTGACGTGCCCGAGACCGCCGGCACCAAGACCAAGACACTCGCCATCACCTTCCCAAAGGATGCCGCCACAGACTTCGCCGACGGCACCATAGGCCAGATGAAGCGCGCCCGCCAGGCCCTGCTCAACTACAAGAGAAAGAACTGCCACCTCACCCGCACCAACGAACTCTCAGCCATGGAGACCGCCGTCGAGGCCATCGGCTATGAGCCCACCCGCGCCGCAGAGCTCGTAGGACAGTTCCGCAAGGCCCTCGGCCAGCTGCCCCAGCTGCTCCATGACAACAAGATAGGCGGCGCCGACTCCACCGCCTTCCTCCGCACGATGGGCCTATAAGCCCAGCCCGGCGGCAGACGCCGCCGCACAGCCCATCACAATGCGCAGACATCCCCGATGCCTGCGCATTTCTTTCATCCCCACACATCCATTCCCATAGTCCACACATCCATTCCCATAAGTCCCATAACTCCCATCCCCCTCCCTGCCCCGTCAAAAAACCTACGCGAACACATTTCCTAAAGCACCCTCCGCGCCTTTCTTAACACAGGACTCGCACTTCACAACTCCGAGCTTATGAATCTTTATACCGTGCCCGTGAACTCTAACTGCGCAGTCGTGTGTTTTTTCCGCGACCAGCCAGATTCTAAAGCCGACCTCCTGAGATTTAATCGCGCTCTCCTGAAATTTGAGTGCGTAGAGGCGTTATTTTCTTAGCTAAGAAAAGAAGTTTTCTTAGCTAAGAAAAGGACTGTTCTTAGTTAAGAAAAAGTTTTTTCTTAACTAAGAAAATCTCGGCTCCTCGGGTTAAGACTACATCTTCACGGGGAAAAGTCTCGACTCAACGCAGATTTATTCCGGCTTCTCGCGTTGAGATTTCAGCTCCTCGCATTGAGATTTCGACTTCGTGCAGGTTTATTTCGGCTCTTTATATATAAATAAGGTAACAATATAGATGTTGGCACAGATTGCACTGCATGTGGGGGCGTATGAAATAATAGTTATTCCCAAATCTGTGCCAACTTCTATATCATTGCCTAAATTTCTTATGAGCACGCTATGAAAATCCAAGAGTGCGCAGTTAAGATTCGCGGGCTCGCGATTGCAATTCATGGGCACGCGTTTAGAATCCGGGAGATAGCAGTTAGCTTCCTCCTGCGCGCAATAATCCTCAGTAAGTTCAGACAAAACAATAGGGGCCACGCCTTTGCGCAGCCCCTACCGGGATATTTACACCAGAATGGAATGTCAGAATCTAAGCCGTTGCCACCTGAAGGCAGGGAAATTGGAATTTACCTTATTACAATATTATTCTTTGGTACCGGTTTTTGCGAGTTTCATTGCATATTTGGTGCCGAAAGTTCTTCTGATGATCGTCTCTACATATTTAGTGACGAGTGTTTCATCATTAATATGGGTGAAGAG
>CADAZW010000045.1 GCA_902792555.1 uncultured Bacteroidales bacterium
ATTTTAATCCCGTGGAGCTGGCGTTTTCCACGGGATTAGATTTCGTTTCAAGGCTTTTAGTTTTCGTTTCAAGGCTTTTAGTTTTGATTTCCACAGGACTAAATCACCCTGTATATTAAATCGTCTGTTTTTCAACTCTTTAACCGAAACGATGCAGGAATGTATGCAAAAAACATTTTAATTTTTTATAGGCAATGACACAAATGTTGGCACAGAGAGAGCATGACTATTTCGCAGAGACTGTAATCTGTGCCAACTGCTATATTGTTGCCATAATTTAAGTTGAATTATTCATAATTTAGACTGAATTATTTTGCGAGCACGAGTTTAGTTTGCGGAAGCACGCTTTTTTGATTACGCCAGCACGGGATTAGATTACGCTTCTTCGGGTTAAGATTTCGGATAGTCTGCTTTAAGTGACGGTTACCATGCTTTAGATTGCGAAAGCAGGCATTTTCTGCGAGGGAAGGCTCTGTTATTCTTTGGCGGTCCCCTTTTTGCGTGCTTTAGGTGGCAAAAGGGGCTTTTTTCATGCATAATTACGGATAAAGAAAGGTGCGGCAGCAAAAAAAGTCAGTGATTTGGAGCGTAATTAGCGAAAAATCCTTACCTTTGCAGCGCAAAACACAAGATCGCGGAGTGGAGCAGTTGGTAGCTCGCCAGGCTCATAACCTGGAGGTCGCATGTTCGAGTCCTGCCTCCGCAACTAAGAGCAATAGCCCCGCATGCCATGACGCAAGCGGGGTTAATTGTTGAAAAAGCGAGAATACTGAACAGGTTAGAAAAGCCATACGAAAGATGAACTGGCTATCAAGTTTGTTTACTGACACTCAGAGCATGGGGCACATCGTGCTGCTGCTGGCTCTGGTGATTGCCCTGGGCTATAAGCTGGGCAAGATTAAGGTGGGCGGCGTTTCGCTGGGCTCCACCTTTGTGCTGTTTACGGGCATTTTGGCCGGCCATATCTATAACTCGGCTGGGCTGGGCAACGGCGAGGGCTATGCCGCGCCGCTGACTGTGCTGAACTTTGTGCAGGACTTCGGCCTGATACTGTTTGTCTATTGCATCGGCCTGCAGGTGGGGCCGGGCTTCTTCTCGTCGCTGAAGAAGGACGGTCTGAAGCTCAACGCCTACTCGGTGCTAACCATTTTGCTCAACATCGGAGTGATGCTGGGCTGCTACTTCCTTCTCTTTGATAGCGGCGACCCCAAGAACCTGCCGATGATGGTGGGCGTGCTATGCGGCGCCGTAACCAACACTCCCGGCCTGGGTGCCGCCAACGAGGCGCTGGGCGAGGCCGCAGCCCACAACCCTGCCTTGCAGCAGGCCATGGAGAGCCACGAGATTGCCTCAGCCTATGCCTGCGCCTATCCGTTGGCAGTGGTGGGAATGATCGGGGCGGTGATTCTGCTGCGCTACCTGATGAGAATCAGGCTAGACGGCGAACAGGAGCAGGTGAAGCATGAAATGGAGGAGAACCCCCACGCCAAGCCTCACCGCATGACCATCCGCTTGCTTAACAGCGCGCTGGACGGCATCACGGTGCGCAAGATACGCGACTTTGTGGGCCGCAACTTCGTGGTCTCGCGCATGGAGCGCAACGGCGAGGTGAGCACCCCCTCCATTGACGCGGTGCTGAAGCAGGGCGACCTGCTGCGCATAGTGTGCGCAGAGGACGATGCAGAAGCCGTTACAGCCTTCATGGGCGCGGTGGAGCACAAGGACTGGCAGCTCACCCCGTCGCCGATTATCTCTAAGCGCGTGGTGGTGACCAAGCCGGAGGTGGAGGGCAAGACTCTGGCGCAGATGCACTTCAGCAGCGTGCTGGGCGTAAATGTGACGCGCCTCACGCGATCGGGCATCGACCTCTTTGCCGACCGCAACCTGCGCCTGCAGATTGGCGACCGCCTGCTGCTGGTGGGGCCGCAGGAGAGCATTGCCCATGCCGAAAGCGCCGTGGGCAACTCGGTGAAAAAGCTTAACCACCCCAACATAGGACCTCTGTTCCTGGGTGTGCTGCTGGGTGTGATACTTGGCAGCATCCCGTTTGCCATCGGCGGTGTACCCATGCCCGTTAAGCTGGGTCTGGCGGGCGGTCCGCTGATCGTGGCCATCCTCATCGGAGCCAAGGGCTACAAGCTGCGTATCACTTCCTACACCACTACGAGCGTCAACATGTTTGTGCGCGAGCTGGGACTTAGCCTTTTCCTGGCGGGAGTGGGCATCAAGGCGGGCGCCAACTTCTGGAACACCCTAACGCAGGGTGACGGCATCAGCTATGTCTGGACGGGATTTCTGATTACCGTTGTGCCTATCCTGGCTGTGGGCATCATTGCTCGCATACGTATGAAGGTCAACTACTTCACCCTGAGCGGCCTCATTGCCGGCACCTACACCGACCCTCCGCTGCTGGCTTTCTCCACCCAGGTTGCATGCAACAATGCGCCCGCCGTAGGATACTCCACCGTCTATCCACTGGCAATGTTTCTACGCATACTGACAGCACAGCTTATCATCTTATTCTTCTGTGCATAAATATTGCCTGGAAGATACAAAACCCGCATTTACATGCAGAGAATCGTGAAAATTGCGGGAACATAATCAAGTTTTGCCAATTAAATACCTATTTATATAAAAATATTGTGTAACTTCGCCGAGAATTGTAAAATATCGGCTTTATACATTTGCCATTTCCGGCAGCGCGGCCATCGACCCGCTGACCGTATAAAAAAATAATTGAATACTGCAATCCTTAAAAATATGAAGAAGACGCTACTGATCCTTGCTGTTGCAGCCACTGCGCTGATGACCTCGTGCGTCAACAACAAGGAGATGATTTACCTGCAAGGTGCCGACTCCATCTACGCCAACACCCTGGCTATCGACAAAAACTTCCAGCTGCTCATCCAGTCTGACGACGAGCTGGCCATCTCCATCACCAGCCGTGACAAACAACTGATTGAACAGTTTAACAACAGCATCCTCGTCGGTTCGGGCAACTCCGCCAGCGGCTCGAGCCAGGCGATGACTCAGAGCGGCGTATGCTACTTCTGGGTCAGCCAGGACGGCACGATTGAATTTCCCATCGTGGGCAGAGTGAAGGCCGCAGGCCTGACTGTTGAGGAACTGTCGGAGAATATCCGCCAGCAGCTGGCCAAGGATGTCAACGACGTGCAGGTCAGCGCCAAGATCATGAGTTTCAAGATTACCGTGCTGGGCGATGTCAAGAACCCCGGCACCCAGAGCTATACCGGCCAGCGCCTGACTCTGCTGGAGGTGCTGGGTCGCGCAGGTGACCTCAATGCCAGCGCCATCCGCACCAATGTGCTGGTGATCCGCGAGGAGAACAACAAGCGTACCTCCTACAAAGTTGACCTGACCAAGCCCGAGTCAGTTTTCAACTCACCGGCATACTACATGCAGCAGAATGACCTGGTGTACGTTGAGTCCAACAAGTCGGTAAAGGTAAAGGGTAGCACCTCCTATACTTACCTCACCGTTACGGGCACACTGGTGAGCATGGTGGCCTCCATCGTCTCACTCATAATTGCACTGACAAGATAATTTTTCTTACACTATCCGCGAAAAAACAAAGAGCTTTTTCGTAAGCTATGTGACTTTGCGACTAACAAACTTTATTATCTATGGCTGAAGTTTTAGAAAACCAAAACCAAGTTCAAGAAGAAGAACACGGCAATAATATCCTTAACATTGCGCTCTACTGCCTCACAGTGCTGCGCAAGAATTGGCGATGGTTCCTGCTGAGCGTTATCGTTTGCCTCGGCCTGGCCTACCTCTATGCCAAACGCCAGCCGCGCATTTTCCGCCAGAGTGCCACCATCCTTATCAGCGAGGGCGAGACCAAGACCAACAAATCGAGGGCTTTCAACAATCTACAGGACCTCAGCGGCATAGCAGCCAACGACAACCTGAAGGACGAGATATTCATCCTTACCTCCCGCCGCCTGATAGGCCGCGTGGTTGACCTGCTGAAGTTGGATATCTCCTACAACGTCACCCAGCGCTTCACCCCCGTATCGCTTTTTGAGGATAGCCCCATTCTGGTCAACTTCCTAGAGCCCTTCAAAGGCGCCACAAACTTTGAGGCCGAAATCAACGGCAACTCTGTCAAGATAGACAAGCTGCGCTTCAACGGCGACAAGACCGGATTCAGAAAAACCGTCACCTTTGGCGAACCCGTCAAGACTCCCGCCGGCATCATCGTGCTCAACAAGACCAAGTACACCAAAGCCTACGACAATAAGACCATACGAATCTCACGCTCCAGCCGTGAGGATGCCATCACGCGCTACCGCGCAGGGCTCGGAGCCGCAGAGAATGACAAGGATGCTAACCTGATAACCATCAGTTGCCTCGACGGCAACCGCGGCAGGGCAAACAAAATACTCAACACCCTGCTCGAAGTGTACAAGGCCGACATCGTTGACAGCAAGAACGCATCGGCCCGCAATGCATCGAAGTTTATTGACGAGCGTATCGCCCTCATTGGCTCACAGCTGAGCGAGGTGGAACGCGACCTTGTCAACTTCAAGCAAGAGAGCAACCTGCTCGACTTTAACCTCAACGTTACCAACTATCTGCAGGAAAGCTCTACCTCCCACCAGACACTGCTCGACCTCGAGACCCGCCTGGCAGTAGTCAGCTCGCTACGCGACTTCATCGTCAACAGCGCCAACAACGAGAAGCTCATCCCCGTGCTCGGCGCCCTGGGCAATGCCAGCATGGAAAGCCAGATCAACCAGTATAACGAGTTGATGATTGACCGCAATAAGCTGCTGGCCAACGCATCACCCACCTCGCCCGCCATAGTGCAGCGCGATCAGGTGCTCAAAGACATGCGCCACACCATCTGCGCCGGCATCGACAGCTATGTCAACTCCATCCGCATCCAGCTGGCCAAGGCTCGCGGTTCCGACGACCGCCTGCGCTCGCAGATGGCCAACGCGCCACAGTCGGAGATTAAGACTCTCGATATCACCCGTCAGCAAAAGGTGAAGGAAGCCCTCTACACCTACCTGCTCAACAAACGCGAGGAGAACGCCCTGCAGCTGGCCATCAACGATGCCAACGTGCGCATAGTGGAATACCCCTACGGCGTGAAGAGCCCCGTCTCGCCCCACACCGGCCGCATAATGCTCGTGGCCTTCATCCTCGGCCTCGGCATTCCCGCAGCCATATTCTGGTTCCTCATCACAATGGACAAGACCGTGCGTGGACGCAAGGACATCGAGGATGCCCTCACAGCCCCCATTCTGGGCGACATCCCACGATGGATCGACGAACGCAACGAGAAGAAATTCCTCAGCAAGGAAGACAACGGCAAGACTATCTCCGAGGCTTTCCGCGTACTGCGCTACAACCTCAATATGATTACACAGGAAGGTATCATTGCCGTCACCTCCTCCACCCCCTCGCAGGGTAAGAGCTTCATCTCGCGTAACCTGTCGGCAATCCTCGGCATCGGCGGAGCAAAAACCATAATTATCGATGCCGACATCCGCAAGAACTCCGTTTCTGAGGTGCTCGGCCTGAGGCGAACCAACTACGGTCTGACCAGCTATCTTGCCAAGCAGTGCGAGATTGACGACATCATAGTAAAGAACGTAGGTGAAAATCTTGATATGATTCCCGCCGGCATCCGTCCGCCCAACCCCGCCGAGCTGCTTATGAGCAGCCGACTCGACACTCTCATCAAGAGCCTGCGCGAGGACTACGGCTACAAGTATATCATAATTGACTGTACGCCTACCATCAATGTGGCTGACTCCGGCATCGTTAACCGCGTGGCCGACATTACCCTCTACGTTATCCGTGTAGGTGCTGAGGACCGCCGCTTCCTGCCCGACCTTGAGAAACTATACAAGGAGGGTAAGTTCCACAAGATGAACATTGTGGTCAACGACTCCAATGCCAAGAGCCAGAGCAACTACGGCTACGGATACGGCTATGGCTACGGTTATGGCTATGGATATGGCTACGGTTATGGCTACGGCTATGGTTATGGCTATGGCAACGAGAAGGAACACAAACACCGCACAGGCATCGGTCGCAAGATCGAGAAATTCCTGAGCATTCGCAAATAACGCTCAATAAAGTTCAACAGTTAGGCGGACCTGTACGCATGCAGGTCCGCCTAACTGTTTTTGGGCAAGGGCACAATCGTTTCCTTTCTGTTAAATTACCTCATTCCCTTTTCCTCTCTAAACTTTCCATGCAGAATTCATTTATCTTCCCCTCTGGCACATTATGCCATCTCTCCCGTCTTAGGAAAACTTCTTAATCCACAAAACGATACTTGAGCAGACACCATACTGCGATGAATCCATCGCGCAGTCGGACCTTTTTGCCCTGCTCGCGAGTGCGTGGATAATAATTAATGGGCACCTCCTGAATCTTAATGCCGCACCGTGCAATCTTGGCCGTCACCTCGGGACAGAACTCAAACCCGCGGCAGCGCAGCGTCAGGGACCGAAGCAGAGATGTGCGGAAGAGCTTATAGCAAGTTGCCTCGTCTGTAAGGTGCTGTCCATAGAGCACATTGGACAATGCGGAGAGAATTCTGTTGCCATAATAGAAGAAGCGGCTGCCCAGCCTGCCACCGGCAATGAGGAAACGCGAGCCATAGACCACGGGAAGGTCCTCATCCACCATCTTACTGAGCATCTTTGCAAAGTCACGGGGGTCAAGCTCGCCGTCGGCATCCTGTATTATCACATATTCGCCACTCACGGCAGGCAGCGCAGTGCGTATGGCCGCGCCCTTGCCCTGGTTGGAAGTATGCCTGATAAGGTTTATTCTCGCCTGTGGATTGGCGGCAATAAAAGACTGGACCCTGCCAACAGTGTCGTCAGCAGAGCCGTCGTCAACCACTATTATCTCCTTGTCTGCCCCATAAGGCAATTCTACCTGCATCACACTGTCAAGCACTGACGCAAGATTCCTTTCCTCGTTGTAGGCCGGAATGATAATAGTGAGAGTCATGAAAAATCCGCGATTTCATCGAGAGATTTGGCTAACGCCCTCCATAGCGAGTCGTTGGGGCAAGGGGCCGTCACGACTATCTGCTTATGGCTCACGGGGTGCTCAAAAGCCACTCTCCACGCATGGAGCGAGATGCTGCCGTCGGGATTGCTGCGGCGTGCGCCATATTTCAGGTCGCCCTTGATAGGGCAGCCGATAGAAGCCAGCTGGCAGCGTATCTGATGATGGCGTCCCGTAAGCAGGCGCACGGCCAGCAGGTGATAGTTTTCAGTGGAAGCCACCAGGCGATAACGCAAACGCGCTAACTTTGCACCAGGCTTCTCCACTGGTGAAGAAAACGACTTGTTGAGCCGCTCGTTGCGAGTAAGCCACGAGGTTATCTCACCCTCATCCTTGGGCGGTCTGTCGGCCACAATGGCTAGGTAAGTCTTCTCCACATCACCGTCGCGGAAAAGGATATTCATTCGGCTGAGCGCCTTGCTGGTGCGGGCAAAAACCACCACCCCGCTCACGGGGCGGTCCAGCCTATGGGTAACACCAAGGAACACCTGCCCTGGCTTGGCATAGTGTTCCTTGATATAAGCCTTGACGATATCGCTCAAGGGGGTATCGCCAGTCTTGTCGCCCTGCACTATCTCGCCGGCGGACTTGCTGACGATAATGAGATGATTATCCTCGTAGAGAACGTGCATTTACATATTCATTCCGCCGTCAACCTGGATAACCTGTCCGGTAACATAGCTGGAGAGGTCGCTGGCCAGATATACGGCAGTGTTAGCGATGTCCTCAACCTGGCCGCCACGGCGCAGGGGGATGCTCTGAATCCACTGCTTGCGGATATCCTCGGGCAGGGCGGCAGTCATGGCTGTCTCAATAAAGCCCGGAGCGATGGCGTTGGCACGGATGCCACGTGAGCCAAGTTCCTGAGCGATACTCTTAGCCAGAGCGATGAGGCCTGCCTTGGAGGCAGCATAGTTGCTCTGGCCGGCATTGCCGTGAACACCTACCACGCTAGCCATATTGATGATGCTGCCGCTGCGTTGGCGCATCATAATGGGGGTACAGGCATGGATGAAGTTAAAGGCGGACTTGAGGTTAACAGCAATCACTGCGTCCCACTGAGCCTCGCCCATGCGCATCATCAGGCCGTCCTTGGTGATACCGGCATTGTTGACCAATATGTCGATGGAGCCAAACTCTTCCTTCACCTTGTTGACAACCTCCTCTGTCTGAGCAAAGTCGGCAGCATTGGAGGCAAAGCCTACGCACTTCACGCCCTTGGCGGCAATCTCAGCCTCGGTGGCCTTGCCGTTCTCGTCTATCACGAGGTCGGTGAATGCAATGTTAGCGCCTTCTTCGGCAAATTTCAGGGCAATAGCCTTACCAATACCACGGGCAGCTCCGGTAACGAGCGCCGTCTTTCCTTCTAAAAGTTTCATAGTTTTATTTTTTAAGATTTTGAAAAAGTTGACGTGTTTATTTTTTAGAAGTTAAGTAGTTAAAGTAGTTGTGCCGACAGTCATGAATTTACGGAAATTTGCAGTTTCATCCTCGGTGCTTTTTTAACTCTGTAACCTCTAAACCTTCTTCCTCTTTTCAAGAGAAAAAAGGGAGTCTCCTTATTGATTAATACTGTATGCCATTCACTCCGAGCATACGCCTCACCATGTTTACCACTACGGGGCGGCTGCTGTCCTCAGTCATGCCATTGCGAAGGCGTCCGAAAATGTAAGGCACCTCAAGGCCCTTGATGCAATAGTGTATCACGTCAGCCAGCAGGTATTCGCTCTCTACGTGAAACTGACCTTTCTCACAGCCTTCCTTTATAACACGGCGGTAGAGCTCCAGTTCTTCATGGTCGAAAGCTTTCCTCACCTTCTCCACCATCCAGATGTTGCGGAAGAACTCGGCGCGCAGGTTGCCGTTGCGGATAACCGCCTCCTTTACCATATTAAGATGAGTGTAGATAAGGGTAGTAATCTTGAGTTCCGGCTCCATATCGCGGGCAGCCACCTCCTCCATCTTGTCGCTGATACGGTCCACCTCGGTCTCTATCACCGCGGCGTATATCTCCTCCTTGTTAGCGAAATAGGCATAGAGCGTGCGGCGCCCCTTGCCCGAAGCCTTGGCAATATCATTCATCGTCGTGCCGTTCAGTCCCCTTTGGGCAAACAGTTTTCGTGCCACGTCGATTAGCAGGCTCCTTGTCTTAACAGTTGACATAGTCCAAAAAATTGCACACTGATTTTCGGTGTGCAAAGTTACGTATTTTTCCCGCATTATCCGGCGGTAACAACATTTTTTTAGAAAAAAACCGCGATAGAAAAGCAAAAATGTCTGTCGGCATGGCAAAAAGCCACATCAACATAAGATTTACGACAACCTTTTCATAAAGATTTACAAAGTTTAAGTATCTTTGCAGAGAGTTCACTTACAATCAGGCATTACCCTCCCCCTGCCAATATCAAATATAACATATAACATAATGAAAACCATCATCGCCCTGTGCGCCCTTGGTCTGTTTGCAGCAACCCACGGCGCCGCCAAGAATGAGCCTGCTGCACCCCAATCCAAATGTACCTATGTCCCCTTCAATGTGGGCGAAATCAAGCCCGAAGGCTGGCTCCACGACTGGGCATCCCTTGCTGCCCGAGGCATGACACGAAAGATAGGGGAAGATTTCACTGAGTTTCGCCGCGGATGGGCCGACCCCGACCAAGGCGGCTGGTGGCACTACGAGCAGACAGCCTACTACACCGACGGCTTCACTCGCCTCGGTTTCCTGCTTGACGACACCCTGCTCATCAACCGCAGCCGTCGCGTAATGGAGGCTGTGATGGCTCGTCAGCGTCCTAACGGCTACATCCACTCCAACAATCAGAAGTATGTTGACACATGGGGCACCACCGATGTGGACTATGGCCTCTACTGGAGCGAGGGCGTTTTCTGCCGTGCCGCCCTGGCCTACTACTCCGCCACCCAGGACAAGCGCGTGCTGGAGATGCTGAAGCGCGTATACCGCAACTTCCCGCTATTCAAGTATGATGCCAGGGAAAACCATCATTTCGGAGGCGGCGACCTCGACAACATGCGCAAGATCGCCGGTCTCGAGAATATGTTTGAGCTTACCCGCTACACCGGCGACAGCTACTACGCCGACCGCGCCCTCCAGGTGCTCAAGGCCTATGAGCCGGCCTACATACAGACTTGGGTAAACGAAAAGGACTTCCTGCACACCGCCATGTGCCACGGCGTCTCCTACAACGAAGCCTCCAAGCTGCCCGCCATAGGCTACATCTGGGGAGCCGGCGACGAATGGCTTGATGCCTCCGTCAACAGCTACGAGTTTCTGCAGGCCAACTCCATGCTTCCCATCGGCAGCAACTCCAGCAATGAGTTCCTCCACGGCATAGGAGCCTTCGAGGCCACCGAGAGCTGCGACATCACCGACTTCATGTGGAGCAACATCTGGATGGCACGCGCCACCGGCGACCGCCGCTACGGCGACCGCATAGAGCGCGATGCCTTCAACGCACTGCCCGGAGCCGTCAACTCCACCTTCACCCAAAGCCTCTACACCCAGGCGCCCAACCGCATACCCGGCTTCCACCTCAAGATACGCGACGACGGCAACTACTACAAGGAGATGCACTGGCCCACCTGCTGCCCCGCCAACCTCAACCGCGCCCTGCCCAACTACATTATCAATATGGCAATGCTCGGTACCGACGGCAGCCTGCTCTGGCTCACCTACGGCCCCGCCCACCTCAAGACTCGCGACGGCCGCTACGACATACAGTGCGAGACCCAGTACCCCTTCCGCAACAAACTCACCTTCCATATCAACGCCATGCCCGCAGGCCAGATGCTCCGACTGCGCATACCCGAGTGGTGCGACTCTCCGTCACTGGCCCTCCTCGATGCAGAAGGCAAACCCGTTAACGCAAAGGACTACAGGATTCAGATTACCGACGGATACTTCCTCGTCGCACCCAAATCTGACTCCGGCAACCTGCCCAAGACAATCCGTCTCACACTGCCCATGCACCCTGAGCTGACTATCGCCAATGAGCTCTTCCCTGCCTACAAAGGCGCCAAGGCACCGTCATGGGGCATGATGGTCAGCCCCGACACCGAGCGCGGCCTCGACGGATTTATCACTGGCGGAGCTTACGCCTGCGTCAGCTATGGCCCCCTCCTCCTGGGCATGTCGATGCAGCAGCGCCCCGGCGACTATTTCGACATCAACGAAGAGCTCTGGCATGAGTTCCGCTACGCCCTCCACTCCGGCAGCCTCAACGGCGGCTTCCTCGAGGAGAAAGACATGCCAGCCCGCTTCTCATGGCGACTCGACAATGCACCCCTCTCCATCGACGCCACCGTCCACCTCGTCGATTGGCAGCCCGATAAGGGCGACCCCGTCATGCCAACCGAGGAACCTGCGGTGCTCGAGCGCGACATCCATATCAAGCTCATCCCCTACGGCTTCATGGCCTACCGCATAGCCATGTTCCCATTTGTCGGCAAGTAAGAATTTTTTTTCGCGCTTCGTGCTCTGTCGTGAGTCAAGATGCAAGAGTCTAGAGTTCAAGAAATGCTCAAATTTCAACTATCCATAGTTCCTGCTCTGCTCCCCCTCGCAGCCGTGGCGCAGACACGCCCCAACATTGTCCTCTTCCTTGTCGATGACATGGGACTCATGGACACCTCGCTGCCCTTCGACACCGACAGCAGCGGCCAGCCCGTGCGCCAGCCCCTCAACCAGTGGTACCACACCCCCAACATGGAGCGCCTCGCCACCACAGGCATCCGCTTCACCTCCTTCTATGCCCAGAGCGTCAGCTCCCCCTCCAGGGCCAGCCTGCTCACAGGGCAGAACGCCGCACGCCACCGCACCACCAACTGGATCAACGCTGAGTCTGACAACCGCACCACCTACGGTCCGCCCCGGTGGAACTGGCAGGGCGTCGACTGTCGCCAGCCCCTCTTCACCGCACTGCTGCAAACCGCGGGCTACCGCACCATCCATATCGGCAAGGGCCACCTCGGCCCCATCGGCAGCCAAGCCGAAGACCCCGTCCACGCGGGCTATGATGTCAATATCGCCGGCTCGGCCATCGGTGAGCCCGGCAGCTACTACGGCCAGGATAACTACGGTCAATCATCGATGGTCAACCCCGCAGGGGTCACGAGCGGCTCGTCAATGGTCAATGATCAATGGTCAACGCCGGAGGGGTCGCGAGCGGCCAGCGAGAACGAAGTGGCAATGGTCAAAAATTCTCGCGCCGTGCCCGGCTTAGACCGCTACCACGGCACCGACACCTTCCTCACCGACGCCCTTACCGCCGAGGCCTGCCGCGAGATACAGAGCGCCATCGCTGACGGCCAACCCTTCTTCCTCGCCCTCTCCCACTACGCCGTCCACAACCCCTTCCAGCCCGACCCGCAGTACATCGACCGTTACCGCGGCCGCGGCGCCAACCCCCAGGCCGAGGCCTATGCCACCCTCATCGAGGGCATGGACCACTCCCTCGGCACCATCCTCCGTCAGCTGCAGCAGCTCGGCATCGACCGCAACACCCTCGTCATCTTCATGAGCGACAACGGCGGCGACGCACCCCTCGGCGGCGGCGAGGACTACGGTTCCTGCGCCCCCTACCGCGGCAAGAAAGGCTCCGCCTACGAGGGCAGCATGCGCGTGCCCTGCATCATCAGTTGGGCGCAGCCCGACTCCGGCGTCCCCGCCCAGCAAGCCATGCCCGTCAGCCAGGGCGCCGTGCAGACGCAGCTCGCCACCATCATGGACATCTACCCCACCGTGCTCGACGCAGCCCAGGTGCCACTGCCGCGCCGCCACACCCTAGACGGCAGCAGCCTCCGCCGCATGATGCAGGCGCGGCCCGACCGCAGCCACCGCCCTTATTTCCTCATGCACTTCCCCCACGGCGACCACCGCAGCAAC
>CADAZW010000046.1 GCA_902792555.1 uncultured Bacteroidales bacterium
TTGACACTATTCTGCTTTCCTCGTCAGGGGCGGCGCTGTTTGATGTTGGTCACAAGGACCTCCTGCTTGAGATTATGCGCCGTGCTATCGTTGTCACTCCCAACATTCCGGAAATTGAGGCTTTGCTTGGTGCTGGTGGTCAGAGTCCAGCCGATATGGTCCGTCGCCTCAGTGACCTCTGCGGTGGAGTCAGCGTTATGCTTACCGGTGGCCATGGCGAGGGCGATACCCTCACCGACACCTTCTATGATGCCCCCGAGGACCACCTCATTTATTTCACGCACGCGCGTGTGAACACGCCCAACAGCCATGGCACTGGCTGTACCCTTTCTTCTGCCCTTGCCTGTTATCTGGCGCAGGGCCTTGCCCTTAGTGATGCTGCTCGCAGAGCATCAGACTTTGTGTATCGTGCCTTGGCAGATGGTCAGCATCTCACTCTTGGCCACGGCCATGGTCCCGCCTTCTTTGGCTGAGGTTAATAATAGAAATCTATGGCTATCTGATAGAAGCCGTTCTCCAGCTTGGGGCGGTGGATGTCGTACATCGGATTGGATGATCCGTCGGGGAAGGGACTGCCTATGTTGAAGGAGTTGCCGTCGGGATTTGTTGTGATTATATATTTCTTGTTGGCTTTTCCGTCTTTCAGCGCCTGATTGTAGAAGTGGTCGGCATCGTCTTTGTTGGAGAAGTTAAGCCAGGCCTGCTTGGATGTGTCAAGCTGAATCTTAAAAAAGCATGAGTGACCGGTTGTGCTTATGAGTTTATTGCCTTCCTCCTTCTCTATGTATTTGCCATAAACTATCTCCTCGCACGAGACGTCGCCGCCGTCATAATCTTCTTCTTCCTTATAGACTAGCGAGAGCCCCGTCTTTTCTATGCTGTTTTTGCCTTCGTCGTCCAGCAATGCCAGCAGATCGTTGAATGATAGCTGCTTGCAAAATTGCTCAGACTCCTCCTCAGCCTTCAGGGAGTTGGCTCTGGCCTGTTCCTTCTTTTCCTGCACCATTCTGATGGAGTCTTGCCTTACAGCCCTCAGGGAGTCGGCCTTGTCATTCTCGTTGTTCTCTCCCTGCTTGGAGGAGCAGCTGAATATTGTCAGCAGCAACACAATGGCGGTGGTTAGTTTTTTCATGACGTTATATTGTTTGTTGATTCGCAATACTTCTTTTATTCTCCCCACGTGGAGCGGTCGAGGTTGCGGTAGCCTACGGCTTCGTTGATGTGGCGAAGCTGGATGTCGGGGCTGCCGTCGAGGTCGGCGATAGTGCGGCTGACCTTGAGTATGCGGTCGTATGCGCGGGCTGAGAGGTCGTAGCGCAGCATGGCATCGTGCAGTCGCTTGGCGGCTGCGGCATCGGGCTGTGCGAATAGGTTGAGCAGCTTGGTGGGCATCTGCGCATTGCAGTGAACGGAGGGATAGCCTTTGAATCGCTCAGCCTGTACGGCGCGTGCCCTTATTACGCGCTCACGGATGGCAGCGCTGCTCTCGCCGGCGGGTGCTTTGTTGAGGTCCTCGAAGGGAACGGGGGTTACTTCAACTTGGATATCGATGCGGTCGAGCAAAGGACCGCTGATACGGCCCAGGTATTTCTGCACTTGGCCGGGCGTGCAGGTGCAGGCGTGGGTGGGGTGGTTGTAGTATCCGCAGGGGCAGGGGTTCATGCTGGCCACGAGCATGAAGCTGCAGGGTATGTCAATGCTATACTTGGCCCTTGAGATGTTGATGTGGCGGTCTTCCAGCGGCTGGCGCATAGTCTCCAGCACGCTCTTTGAAAATTCAGGAAGCTCATCTAAGAAGAGCACACCATTGTGAGCGAGACTTATCTCGCCGGGCTGGAAATTGGTGCCGCCGCCGATGAGGGCTACGTCGGAGACGGTGTGGTGGGGGCTGCGGAAGGGTCGCTGCGCAATGAGCGAGGTGTCCTTGCTCAGCTTGCCAGCCACGGAGTGAATCTGCGTGGTCTCCAGGCTCTCGCTCAGCGTCAGGGGCGGCAGTATGGAGGGCAGTCGCTTGGCCATCATCGACTTGCCGCAACCGGGACTGCCAATGAGGATGATGTTGTGGCCTCCGGCGGCAGCCACCTCCAAGGCGCGCTTGACGTTCTCCTGGCCCTTGACATCGCTGAAGTCATTGTCGAAGGCCGCCTGGTGCTCGGCAAACTCGCGGCGGGTGTCTATCTCGGTGGGCTGCAGTGTGGGCTTGCCGTTGAAGAAGTCCACGACCTCCACGATATTGTTGGCTCCATAGACCTTGAGATTGTTGACCACTGCAGCCTCGCGTACATTGTCCATAGGTACGATTAGTCCCTTGAGCCCCATCTCACGGGCTTTGATGGCAATGGGCAGCGCACCGTGTACGGGGCGTATGGCTCCGTCGAGGCCCAGTTCGCCCACCAGCATGTATTGCTTAAGCTCATCGTTCTCTATGTGTCCGCCTGTGGACAGGATGGCGATGGCAAGCGGCAGGTCGTAGGCGGTGCCTTCCTTGCGGATGTCGGCCGGAGCCATGTTGATGGTGTATTTCTGCGAGGGGATAGTGCCGATGGTGTTTTGTATGGCAGCAGAGATGCGGTCCAGACTTTCTTTCACGGCATTGTCGGGCAGTCCCACAAGGGCTGTCTTGATGCCTTTGGTGGAGTGTACCTCCACTTCCACGGGTATGGCCTGCAGACCGTTGAGGGCGGCAGAATATAGTTGTACTAGCTTGCTCACGTTTTTGGAGTTATAGAGTTCTGGGGTTTGAATGTTGTGTCCTCAATTCTCCTCAAGGGAAGGGGCTTATCGGTAAATCAGCGTGGTGAGGCGGCAGGGCGCGAACACATCTTGCGCCACCCTCATGAGGTCGGCGGCGGTGATGGCCTGTATGCGCTCGCATATTTGGTCAACGTCGCGGTGGCGGTTGGTTAGGGCGAAGGCCTTGCCGAGGGCCAGAGCATAGCTCTCAAAGTTGTCGCCTGCAATGAGTATCTGCCCTATCAGTTGCTTCTTGGCCATGCTGAGGGTACGCTCGCTCAGGGGGGTGGAGCATAGATTCTCCAGCTCACGGTTCACCAGTCGCTGGCACTGCTTCACCTTGCTCTCATCGCAGCCGAAGTAGATGCTCCACACGCCGGTGTCCTGATAGCAGAAGGTGTTGCTCTCAACGTTATATACCAGGCCGTGCTTCTCACGCAGGCTGACGTTGAGCAGCGAGTTCATGCCCGGTCCGCCCAGTATGTTGTTGAGCAGGAAGAGGGCCGTGCGGTCATCGTGGTTCATGCTGTATCCGCGGTTGCCCATCAGCACGTGGGCTTGGTGGGTGTCGCGTTCGCATACCATGCTGTCGGCCTTATACAGGGGCAGTGGCAGCAGGGGCTTCTCCAGATTGCATCGCTGTAGCATGGCGGTGTGCTTCTCCACCTGTCTTACTATCTTGCCGAAGTCCACCTGGCCCAGCACGAAGAAAGTGGCATTGTTGGGCACATAGTATTTGCGCGTAAAGCGCAGCGCGTCGGCAGTCTGGTATTCGCGCAGCCTGTCGGCCTTGCCCAGGATGTTGCGTCCCAGGCCGTGACCGCGAAAGAGCATCTCCTCAAAATCGTCGTAGATAAGCTCGGCGGGGGAGTCATTGTAGCTGTCAATCTCGTCAACGATTACCTCCACCTCTTTGTCTATCTCTTCCTGCGGGTATATGCTGTGGAAGACGATGTCGCTCAGCAGGTCCACGGCGCGGGGGAAGTCCTCTTTCTGCACGGTGGCATAGAATACTGTTATCTCCTTGTTGGTAAAGGCGTTGAGGTCGCCTCCCACGCGTTCCAGCCTGTTTCGTATGTGCCATGCCCGCCGGCGCTCAGTGCCCTTGAAGGTCATGTGCTCGCAGAAGTGGGCCATGCCTGAGTCGGCGTGGTCTTCGTTGCGTGTGCCGGCGGCAATGATGTAGCCGCAATATACTACGTTGGTGGGCGACGGCTCATGTATGATGCGAAGGCCGTTGGCCAGTGTATGCTGATGAAATGTTTTCATGTGTTATCTTATGTTCGCGTTGCGGAATCGGCGTCCGCTGTCGACGCTTATGTAGTTGCGTGTGGTGCCGCACACCTCCTGCGCAAACTGCGTGGCGGTGGCTATCAGTCGGTCCCATGCCTGTTCGGGCAGTGCGCCTATGCAGGCTGCATCAGTGCCGTTGGCAATCAGGCCGCACACTATTCCGGCATTGAAGTTGTCGCCGGCTCCCACGGTGCTTACCACCTCGGTCTTGCCTACGGCATAGTCCTTGCGTAGGGTAGGGGTGATGAGGCTCACCTCTTTGCTGCCTCGGGTGATGATCAGGGTGGGACAGTATTTGCTTATCTTATTGTATATGTCCGCCGCATTGCTTAAGCCGAAGAGGTTTAGGAAATCCTCATCGGAGCCTTTCACTATGCTGGCCTTTTTCAGGTTGTCAATCACATGGGGCATTACGGCATCCTTGTCGGCCATGTGGCTGGTGCGGAAGTTTATGTCGTAATAGACTGTACACCCCTCCTCCTTAGCCTTGCCGACGTAGTCGCTCAGCGCAGGGTGTATGACGGGGTTGATGGCGAAGAACGAGCCGTAGAGCAGCACGTCGCCACGCTCTGGCTGGGGTAGGGCGGTGGGGAATATGTCGGAGGCGTGGTCTTTGTAGAACACATATTCGGCATCGTTCCGCTCATTGAGGAAAGCCAGCGACAGCTGCGACTTCTTGCCCTTGGTCATCACCAGGTAGTCGGCACTTACTCCGTTGTCTTCCAGCATCTGACGGGTGCGCAGCCCCAACTTGTCGTCGCCCACCTCGCCAACGAAGTAGGCCTTCACCCCGCAGCGCCCGATGCTGATCATCGAGTTGTAGCATGAGCCGCCGCAAACCATATCCTCGGGCTTACCGTTGCGGATGATGAAGTCAGTTACCGTCTCGCCTGTGCCGATTACTTTGGACATACTCTTAACTCCTAGTTATTTGAAATTTGAAATTTGAAATTTGAAATTTATGCCAGGTCCGGCATTGCTTCCGTTTTTCAATTCTTCAATTTTTCCTTAACTCCTAATTTCTAATTCCTAATTTCTAATTTCTAATTGCCGCTTCGCTCTCGCAGCTCTTTGATATCGGCACCGGCTTCGCCGACAGCCGATGAGCTGCTCGCGATGCCTTCGGCATTCCTAACTCTAAGCCTCTCCCTAACCCTCCCCTCAAGGGAGGGAACCCTGTCGCCAGAGTCCTCCCCTTGAGGGGGAGTTAGAGGGGGCTCCTTCAATTCTTAACTCCTAACTCCTTAAACGCCATGGCGTATAGTCTCATCTGCTTGAGCATGGCCAGCAGGCCGTTGGAGCGTGTGGGCGACAGGTGTTCGGCCAGTCCTATCTCCTTGATGAAGTAGAGGTCGGCATCCAGAATCTCCTGTGCCGTGTGGCCGGAGAGCACCTTTATCAGCAGGCTCACTATGCCCTTCACAATCAGTGCGTCGCTCTCGGCGCGGAAGGTCAGCACGCCGTCCTGCTCGTCGCATACCAGCCACACGCGGCTCTGGCACCCGTCAATCAGGTTGCTCTCGTTCTTTTCCTTCTCAGGCAGGGGCTCCTGCTCGCTGCCCATGTCGATGAGCAGCTGGTAGCGGTCCATCCAGTCGTCAAGCTCGCTGAACTCCGCAATTATCTCGTCTTGTATTTCGTTGATAGACAACATTTGTGGTCTCTGATTACGGTGTGGTCTTGCTAATAAGTATAAATCACCTGCAGCAGCGTTTGGCCTACGGCCTTCAGCGTGTTGGGGTCGATATTCTCGGGAGTGTCGTTCATGGTGTGCCATGTGGGGCCGAAGCTATGCTCCATGTTGGGGTAGTAGGGGATGATGTCGATGGTCGGAATGTCAGCCACGCGGTTCAGCGGCAGGTGGTCGTCGGTTATGCCGCCGCCGTCTTCGTCAACGAAGGCGCTGCTGTAGCCGGCGTCCTTGGCAGCATCCCACACCAGTGCCACCACGCTGCTGGCATAGCGCTGCGAGAACAGCTCTTTATAGAATGTGGCGCCCTTGCCGCCCACCATGTCAAGCAGGATGCCGAATCGGAAGTCGGCCCTGTGCGGATGCTCGGCCCAGTACTGTGAGCCCAGGCACCATGTGGCCTGGTCGTCGCCACTGAAAGCCGTCTCCCATTCGGGCACCCCGGCATCCTCGGCGTCAAAGCAGACGAAGTCCACGCCCACTTGCGGAGCCTGCTCCTTCAGCAGGCGTGCCACCTCTATCATCACTGCCACGCCGCTGGCGCCGTCATTGGCGGCTGTCACCGGCTTGTGGTGGTTGGCGGGGTCGGGGTCGTTGTCAGCCCAGGGGCGGCTGTCCCAGTGGCTGCACAGCAGGATGCGCTCCGTCAGCTCAGGTCTGTAGGATGCAATGATATTGCAGCCCTTGTAGCGCTGGCCGTTGTAGAAGGTGAAGTCGGCTTCCTGCCTCTGCACCTCGCAGCCTGCAGCCCGGAAGGCATTTTCTATATACTGCGCGCACTCTTCGTGCGCCTGGCTGCCCAGCGTGCGCGGACCGAAGGCGCACTGTGTGCTGATGCTCGCCATCGCGCTGTCGGCGCTGAACTCCGGCACCTGCACGCTGTCCTTGGGAGTAGTGTCGCTACTGCCTTTCTTGCCGCCGCATGATGCGAGGCAGCATGCCACCACCCCACAGATTATCCAATATGCAATTCTTTTCATATTTCAAGTCTGTAATTCTCCCTATTCTCAAAAAATATCTCAAACCTCAAACCTCAAATCTCAAACCTCCTGCACCTTCTCCATCACTCTGAGGAAGTTGCCGCCCCACAGCATCTGGATCTGCTCCACGCTGTAGCGGCGCCTGAGCAGCTGGCGGGTATAGTTGATCACCTCCGAGGCATTGGCTAGGCCCGGCACACCGCCGTCGCCGTCAAAGTCGGAGCCCAGTCCCACGTGGTCGATGCCCATCACCTCCACGGCGTGGTCCAGGTGGGCCATCGCGTCGAGTATGGTCGCCTCGCCGTTCAGGCGTAGGAATCCCGGGTAGAGGGTCACCTGCATCACTCCGTCCTTGGCTGCCAGCGCCTTCATCTGCTCGTCGTCCAGGTTGCGCGGGTGGTCGCACAGGGCGCGGCACGATGCGTGGCTGCACACTATCGGCACGGAGCTCAGCTCCAGGGCATCGTAGAAGCTCCTCACCCCTCCGTGGGAGAGGTCCACCATCATGCCCACGCGGTTCATCTCCCTCACCACCTCGCGGCCGAAGGTGCTGAGGCCTCCATGCTCGTTGTTGGTGCGGGCTGCCGAGTCGCAGATATCATTGTCGCCGTTGTGGCAGAGTGTCATATAGACCACGCCCCTGCGGCGGAAGCGCTCCACGTTGCTCAGGTCGTGACCTACGGCATAGCCGTTCTCTATGCCGCGCATGATGGCCAGCTTGCCTTCCGCCTTCAGTCGGCGCAGGTCGGCGGGCGTGTTGGCCAGCCCTACTCCCGGGGCCGAGGCTATGCGCTGCTCAATGCCGTCCAGCAGCTCGTCGGCCTTGGCGGTGGCAGCCTTCAGGCTCGCCTCGTCTCTTTCGCGCTGCGGCAGGTAGGCCACCATGATGCTGGCGTCCAGGCCGCCGTCGCGCATCTTGCTGGAGTCCACCAGTATGCGGTCGTCCCTGCGCGAGAAGTCAATATCCTCGTGGAAGAACATCGGCGTGTCGCAGTGGGTGTCGAGTGTCAGCACCTGGGCGTGGACGCGGCGCGCGGCCTTGTACTCCGTCGCCTCGGCAGTGAGCCACTGAAACAGCGGCAGCATCTTGTCCTCCTTCAGGCAGAAAAACGACTCGGGGTGCCACTGTACGCCGATCACCGACTTATGCTCGATGCTCTCTATGCCCTCAATCACTCCGTCAGGGCTCAGCGCAGCCACCGTCATGCCTCGTCCAGGCTCTGCCACCGCCTGATGGTGGAAAGAGTTCACTTCCAGCCTCTCGCAGCCGAAGATGCTGCGCAGCATCGTGCCCTCCTTCAGCTCCACCGAGTGGGTGGCCACATGGCGGTCGGCCTTCTGCGAGTGCTTCAGCGGGGCCTTGAGGTCCTGAATCAGTTTGCCGCCCATCACGGCTGCCAGCACCTGGCATCCGCGACAAATGCCCAGCACGGGCATCTGCTTGTCGAGGGCGCGGCGCATCAGCACCAGCTCCTGCATGTCGCGCTTGCCGTTGATGCCGCCCAGGCCGGGCTCCGGCTCCACGCCCAGCAGCAGCGGGTTGATATCACCGCCGCCGCTGAACACCAGGGCATCCACCCTCAGCAGCACATCATCCAGGTCGGCCACGCTCTCGCTGGCCGGCACAATCACAGGCACGCCGCCAGCCAGGCGTACACTCTCGTAGTATGCCTCGGCCAGCTGACTGCCGTATTCACCAAAGTTGGCAGTAATGCCAACGACGGGCCTTACGCCCGCCGCTTCGTTGGCACTCGCCACGTCATAATCTTTCTTTTCCCAGGGTTGCACAGCGATTCTAATTTACAATTTCACGATTTACGATTTACAATTAGGTTAGCGCTTCGCGCTCAGTCGTGAGTCAAGAGTAGCAAAGCCATTTTAATTTGACAATTGGACAATTTCACGATTAGACAATTTAGCAAGCCGTTGGGCATAAATTTTTGAATAATTTCTGGTGATTTCTTTCAGTGCCCACCTCCGGACTTGGTTAAATTTGCCGCTTCGCTCTCAGACTCTAATTTGACAATTTGACAATTTCACGATTAGACAATTTAGCAAGCCGTTGGGCATAAATTTTTGAATAATTTCTGGTAATTTCTTTCAGTTCGTTTCCTCCGGACTTGGCTTTTTCGGGAACCATCCTTTTTCGACGCGCTTGCGTTGCTCAAACAGTTCCTTGATGCTCCACAGGCAGCAGAAGGCCAGCACGCCCAGCACGCTCGACCCGTAGGCGTTAGTCACCAGCAGCGCACCCGCCGCCGCGGCTATGCCCACCAGCAGGAACACCCACCAGTAGCGCACCCCCGTGTGGTACTCCGTCTTGATTACCAGCGGGTGAAACATTCCGATTATCAGAAAAGTGCCCAGCCCTACGGCCAGTCCTAACCAGTTTAGCACAGTTTTTGAGTTTTTTTATGAAACTTATAAGAGGTTAATACTTTTGAGAGTTGTTTTGCTAAGAAGTCAGGTCGATGCCATTTTAATTTGACAATTTGACAATTTCACGATTAGACAATTTAGCAAGCCGTTGGGCATAAATTTCTGAATAATTTCTGGTAATTTCTTTCAGTGCCCACCTCCGGACTTGGTTAAATTTGCCGCTTCGCTCTCAGACTCTCTTTTGCCAGCCCGCGCCGCTGGCGCGACCACTGGCAGAGCCTTCTCTCAAGGAGAGCATTGCTCAACAGAGTCTTCGCGATGCCTTCGGCATTCAGTGCCCAATTCCGGACTTGGCTAAATTTGCCGCTTCGCTCTCAGACTCTTCTTTGTCAGCCCGCGCCGCCGGCGCGACCACTGACAGAGTCTTCGCGATGCCTTCGGCATTCAAATTTCAAATTTATAGCTTTATTCCTTGATGTTTATCGGCAGTTCGCGGCTGATGCTCTGCTCCAGCGAGATGAGTGTCTCGGTGGAGATGACGCCCGGAATCTGCTGAATCCTGTTGTTGAGCAGGGCCATCAGGTGTTCGTTGTCGTTAGCATAGAGCTTGATGAGCATCGTGTAGTTGCCGGTGGTGAAGTGGCACTCCACTATCTCGGGAATGCGCTTGAGGCTTTCCACCACGTCGTTATACATGCTGCCCCTCTCCAGGTTGATGCCCACGTAGGTGCATGTGGAGTAGCCCACGCTCTTGGGGTTGACTTTGTAGCCGGAGCCCAGTATCACGCCCTTCTCCACCATCTTGCCCACCCTCTGGTGAACCACGGCGCGCGACACGCCGCACACCTCGGCCACCTCGCTCAGCGATGTGCGGGCATCCTTGGTGATGATGTCAAGGATTCTCAAATCCAAATTGTCGATTTTTGCACTCATAATATTGCGTTTTGTTTTTTGTCAGTGCGAAATTAGTGAAAAATTTTCAATGAGTCGCTAATAATTAGTGTACAAAGTGAAAAACCCGCAAATAATGCCGCACGTCAGGGGAAAAACCTTGATACTCCGTGCCTCGCTTTGCCCAAGGAACAGACAGGCTTTTCTCACACATTGCCTTCCAGCAGTCTTATAAAGACTTTTGGCTGCACGAGCCACATGATGTCGGCAGGCAGGGAGCGCTCTTTCTTGCGGCCATTGCAGTAGGGTGACATAACAGCGTTCCAGAAGGCAGTCTTTATCTCGTTCTCGCTATACAGACTTGCTATGTAGCACAGGGGCTCCACCCTTTCCGGCGTAACCTTGCGGGCCAGGGCCAGGCGGCAGGGCCATCCGTCAGGGTAACGCTCTCCATAGACCTTTATGGCCATGTTGTATAGCTTCAGCACCTCAGCAGCCTGTTGCATCTTCTCTTCAGAGATTCTATTATTCTTTTTCTTCTTCTTCTTCATAATTGGAGAATATTTATATTCGACAATTCTTTTCTTTTTATTTTCTTTTGTATTACTTTTCTTTGTTTTTTCTTTTGTTTGCATATTTGATTGGTTTTCAGTGTTTTGCAAAAGAGCAGTTTTTGAGCGTTCCAGCACCTTGGTCACGTCCTTGCCCGCGAAGGAGCTCTCGCCCCTCTCGTCGGTCATCGTGCGGACGCTGCCGGACATTTCGTTTTCAAGAATTTTAATCTTTGTCATAGTGAAAAAATTAGAACTTCTTACCTCTCAGGGAGGGACGTCCTTTCTCCCCTTGAGGTTTCTTGAGGCAAAGGTACTGCGACAACACAATTGCACAAAGAATTCTTTGTGGTTTGTTGTGGCAGCAACAAATAACAACGAAAAACAACAAATAACAACAGAAAACCAAAAAAAAATTAGGCAAAAGAGGCATTTATTGCCTTTACTTATCTAGTCGAAAAGGAGCAAGAAAACAAACTTTTCCGAAAAAGCTATGATTCGTTTGCTCTCAAAGCAAAAACCTTGCAGACCTTGCAAACCATGCACGGAAAAATGCAAGGTCATTCCACTGCAAATCCATTTTCCTTTTGTCGTATCCGAAAATAATCGCGAGCACAGAAGTTTTATTGCGCGAAGAAAAAAATTGTGGCAACAATATAGCAGTTGGCACAGATTGCAGTCTCTGCAAAATAGTCATGCTCTCTCTGCGCCGACATCTGTGTCATTGCCTATAAAATATTAAAATGTTTTTTGCACACATTCCTGCATTGTTTCGGTTAAAGAGTTGAAAAACAAACGATTTAATATGCAAGGTAATTTAGTCCTGTGGAAATCAAAACTAAAAGCCTTGAAAAAAAATCTAAGAGCCTCGAAACCAAATCTAAAAGCCTTGAAAATGACGGCTCCAGGCTCTTAGATTTTTTTTCCACGGAGTTAGTTTATTTTTCCACGGAGTTAAAACTTTTTTCAAGGGGATTAGATTAAACTTAGGCAATGATCACGCGAAAGACTCGGAATAAAAGTCTTATGTCTATTCTAATCAACGCTGCTATGCAATAAACATATAACTAACGCAGTCAGAATTGGTTGCATTATGAGTAATCTGTGCCAACATCTATATTATTACCAAAATTGTTGTTGCGCGAAGAAAAAATTTAAACGCGAGGAGACAGGCAGTTTCGGCGCGATGAGATTTGACTTCGGCGCGATGAGAAATCTTCTCCTCGCAATCATATTTGATTCAGCAGGTTCGGTCTTTTCGTGCCTCGAGCGGCATTGCCGCTTTGCTCTCAGACTTTCTTTGTGTGTTGGCACCGGCTTTACCGACAGCCAACGAAAGTCTTCGCGATGCCTTCGAAATTCGTGTTATTTGTGAGATTCGTGTTCTAACAATCTGCGAAATCTGCTATTATCTGTGAAATCTGCGTGTCGTGGAGCGACAAATCTTAATTTTCTCCCCCTATCTCTTATGAAAGGCAGTCAATATGTTGTTATTTGAAGAATATCCTGTCTGTTTTGTTGTTTCTTTCATAAAAAAGTATTAACTTTACACCAATATTTGATAGCGTAAACACCATCGCGTAAAAAACAACAAATAAATAACAATAAAAACATGAAACGATTATCTAAATTACTCTTTTTAGCAGTAGCATTCTTGTTATCCTTGACAATGACATATGCTCAGACTTACACTGTATCTCCTTCGGGGTATACGAGTGAACCCACTTCAAATGTAACTGTAGGAGGTAGAACTTATCATGGGAAACTTCTTCAAGTCAAGGCTACCGTTTCTGGTTCTACAGTAACCTTTACACTGAAAAAAAATGATGGTAGCATTTTTCAAAATAGAGGTACAGCTGTTGTGAAATATGATAATGTTGAAGGTTCTAATGTAAAATCAAATATTTCTATTAGTGCACAACAGTATAACCCATCTTTTAGTGTGGACTTAGATTTTACGAGTGGAAGCAAGAGATATGTTGTTTTATTGGCGTCAAAGGGAACCGAGACGATTTATTATTATACCAATCCTATTACTATCACGGCAAGTTCTGCAAGCGCCAACCTGGTTTTGGCTAGCACTCCGAGTTTCGGTACTACGACATTGACCAAGGGGAAGTCATACACATTCACTGTAAAGGTTAAAAATAACGGTTCGTCTTCCTGGTCTGGTGCTTTCTACCTGAAGTCCGGCAACACGGATTGGCTTAAGTGTTCCAAGACGATCAGTGGAGGAGGTACGGTAACTTGGACGGACACTTACACTCCGAATACGACA
>CADAZW010000047.1:0-12735 GCA_902792555.1 uncultured Bacteroidales bacterium
TTGCTTTTGCCTCTTTCTTTTCCGGTGCTGTTTTTGTTACCTTCTTAGAAACCTTTGCTTCTTTTTTTGGAGCAGTCTTTGCTTCTTTCTTCGGGGCAGCCTTTGCCTCTTTCTTCGGGGCAGCCTTTGCCTCTTTCTTCGGAGCAGGGGTTACGGCAGGCTTCTTGGCGGGTGCCTTTTTGGCCTTGGGCTTTTGTGGCACTTCTCCTCCGAGCAGATGGATGGTCTTGCGCAGTTTCTCTATCTCACGGTCCTTGAGGTTGAGTTCGTCCTCTTGGTTGCGGATGGTGGTTAAGAGGGCGGAAAGCTCTTCATTGTCGGCGGCAGGATAGTAGTTGTTGACGCGGGTAATGAAATCGGAGATGATGTTCATATAGTTGGTAAAAGCGTCATAGGGGCTGTCATATATACCGCGGTATGCTCCTGCGGAGCTGGGCTTAGTGGACATGAACCTGAAGTTGTTGGAAGCCTGCAGGTAGTCCCAGTCCTGCTTGATGCGCTTGTCCTGAAGAATGAGCACGCGGTCGGCAATCTTATAGAGCTTCTCGAAGGCGTCGCGTTGCATATCGTTGCCGAGCCAGGGACTGATGTCGCGCTCCTCGTCCACCCATGTTATGGGGTCGGGGCTGGAGAATGTGTCGGTGGCCTTGAATTTACTGCATACTTCTGAGCAGGTGCTGAAGGTTATGCCACGCTCCTTGGCCTTCTGGGGCAGTGCACGCATAAAGTCAAGGATATTGCTGCTCAGGGGCTGGAAGATACCTAAGGCACATAATTCCATGAAGAGGTTATACACCTGCTCTTCCTCGGGTTGCTGGGCAATCCAGTCCATGTATGTGTCGGCAAAGAGGGGATAGCCTGACCAGTTGGAGTCGTTGAAGCGGTAGGAGATGTCCTCGCTGAGTCCAGGGTCGCGCAGCAGCAGTTTGAGCTTAGGTGCGTTGGCGCATGAGTATACATAATGAGGACTCTTCCATCCCAGTACCTGCTTGGCACCTTCGGCCAACATGCCCTTGAAGCCCATCTCATAGACTATACGGCCAATCTCATCGGTATAGATGAGGGCAGAGTTGCGGAATATCTTGGGTTCTTTGCCGAAGAGGTTCTTAACTTTTTCGCATAGGTGCTTAACTTCGTCGCGGAAGGCAGCCTCGCTACCCAGTGATGCGAGTCCGTGGCTGTAGGGCTCTGCCAGTAGTTCGCAACAGCCGGTGTCAACGAGCTCCTGGATGAGTTCTATAACCTGCGGGGCGTGAATTTCGAGCAGCTCGATGGAGCATCCGCTGAGGGAGAGGGAGCACTTGAAGTATCCTTTGTTTTCCTTGGCCATTGCTATAAGCGCCTTGAGAGAGGGGATGTAGGATCTCTCCGCTGTCTCGGCTATGGCGCGCTCATTCTCGTAGTCGTCGTAATAGTAGTGGTCGGTACCGATGTCAAAGAAGCGATACCTCTTGAGATGTATGTTCTGATGAATCTCAAAGTATAGACAGATGGTTTTCATTGTTTCGGAGTTATAAATTAGAAATTAGGAATTATGAGTTATGCGTTTCGCGCTGGAAGGAAATATTCAATGAAACTATCATCTTCCCAGCAGTCGGTCATAGTGGGAGCGGATGCGCAGTCCAACTTTCTCCCACGTTATTTGATCCACTTCCAGGCGACCTTCGCGTTCCATGTATTCATGGTAGGTCTCGTTGGTACATAGGGCATGGATTGCATCGGCCATAGCCTCAATGTCCCAATAGTCGGTCTTGATGCAGTTGGTGAGAATCTCGCCGCAACCTGACTGCTTTGAGATGATAGAGGGTACGCCCGACTGCATGGCCTCTAGGGGCGAGATGCCGAAGGGCTCTGACACGGAGGGCATGACGTATACATCGCTATCGCGGAAGGTCTCAAATACAGCATCCCCTTTCATGAATCCTGGGAAATGGATGCGGTCAGAGATGCCGCGATGGGCTGCCAGCTCTATCATGTCAACCATCATGTCGCCTGAGCCTGCCATGCAGAAGCGTATGTTACGCGTACGGTCGATAACCATCTTGGCGGCCTCAACAAAATACTCGGGGCCTTTCTGCATGGTGATGCGGCCAAGGAAGGTGACCACCTTCTCCTTCTTCTCGCGGAAAGGACGGCGCTTGCTTACTATCTCCTGCACATGTTGGGAGAGGGGATAGACTGCATTATGCATGGCGAAGCACTTGTTGGGGTCCTGATGATACTGATTGATTACCGTCTGGCGGGTTAGCTCACTGACACACATAATGCAGTCGGCATGATCCATGCCGTCTTTTTCGATGCTATAGACGGTGGGGTTGACCTGGCCGCGGGAGCGGTCGAAGTCTGTGGCATGGACATGAATTACCAGGGGTTTGCCGCTGACCTGCTTTGCATGGATGCCTGCGGGATAGGTGAGCCAGTCGTGGGCATGGATGAGGTCAAACTGCTGCTGGCGTGCAATCACTCCGGCCACGATGGAATAGTTGTTAATCTCCTCATGGAGGTTTTCCGGATAGCGCCCCGAGAACTCGATGGCTCCAATGTCGTTGGTACCTATGCCGGAGAAATCGGAATAGATGTTGGAGCGCAGGTCGTAGTAGAGCTGCGGATCCATCTGCTCGCCCAGCCGCTCCTGAAGCCATGCAGGGTCAGGGTCGCGCCATACCACTGGCACGTGGTTCATGGGTATGATCTTAAGGAAACTTTTGTCCTCATCGCCCCAGGGAGCCGGCAGGCAGAATGTGATATCCATGTCTCCCTGTGCCGCAAGTCCTTTGGTGAGACCATAGCTTGCGGTACCGAGTCCGCCAAGGATGTGAGGAGGAAATTCCCATCCGAACATCAATACTTTCATGGTAGTATCTTTTTTGTTTTTATTTTTTTGATTATAGGAACTGTTGTTTCGCTGCCTACGGTTTGCTATCCTTCCTGCTTGCGGTCTAGCAGGCGGATGGCGCGGAGGATGGAGGCTACGTTCATGGCGAAGGACATGGCTCCACGGCCGTGGAAGGGTGGGTTGCCGTCAAACATCTCGGGTATGGAGCCGAGAGCATGATAGTATAGCTCCTCTTCAAATCCTACCATCTGTCGCTCAATGAAACTTAGGCCGCTCATCTTGTGTATCTTGAGATAGGCCTCCAAGTATAGGCCGGTAAGCCAGGGCCATGCGGTGCCCATATGATAGTTGTTGTCGCGTTCCCATTGTACTCCGGCATAGTAGGGCCTGTAGCCGCCACTCTTTGGACTGAGCGAGCGGAGCCCCTTGGGAGTCACCAGCTCGCGGGTGCAGACGTCGAGAGCCTTCTTGCGCTGCTCACGGGTGAGGGGTGAATAGTCGAGGGCGAAGGCAAATATCATGTTGGGCCTTACCTCCCAGCTTACCATCTGACCGTCCACATAGTCGTAGAGATAACCGTTGTCATTGACGAAGACGTATTGGAAGGAGCGCTCAACCTTGTCACCCAGGGTGGTGATGCGGTCGGCCTCTTCGTGTTTGCCTTGCTCATTGAGCATCTCGGCATAGAAGCGGAGCGCATTGTACCATAGGGCATTAAATTCCACGATATAGCCTGAGCGCGGCACTACAGGGCGTCCATCGTGCATGGAGTTCATCCATGTGATGGGCTTCTCGCGGCCATTGGAATAGAGCAGGCCGTTATCGTGGAGGAAGAGGTTGGGGTGGCGGTTGGCCATGATATAGTCCATCATTTTGTCCACCAGGTCGCCGTAGAGCGTAATGGCGCGCTTACGGTCGGTATGGCGATAGTACTGCATGATGCACCATAGTGCCCAGAGCAGAGTGTCGGGCTGTTCGGTCTCATATATCTCCACCTCCACGGGGCGGTCCTCGACTATGCTGAGCAGAGCCTTTTGGGCGGTTTTCATATAGCGCTCAAACTTGTCCTTGTGGCCCAAGGATAGGGTAAGGCCCGGCATGGAGATAAAGAGGTCACGCGCCCGGCACTTAAACCACGGATAGCCGGCTATGATATAGTGTTCACCGTTCTTATATAGGTGGAACTGCAGTGCAGCGCGGTTGAGGCAGTTATAGAAGGAGTCCATCGGCTCGGTATCGGTTTGGTCGATGTCCATGATACGCTTCAATGAGCTGGGCTGTATCTCGCTCACACCAGCCGAGAAACATATGGTTTCGCCTTTCTTGATCTGCATCTCGAAGTAGCCAGGGCGGTAGAGGTCCTCGTTGCTCTCCCATCCACGCTCGCGCTCTATCGGGTAGTCGAAGCCCATGTACCAGTCACCCTTGCTGATGAACTCAGCCTTCTTGTTGGTCTGCATGTAGATGTCGGGATAACCCTCATAGGGGCACATCTTGATGCCGTTCTTCACAGGGGTGACTGTTCCGTTGAGGCAATCATTGCGGTGGGTGAATGTGCGGGTGCTGCGATAGGCCAAGAATGGGCTGAGTCGCAGTGTTGTGGGGGAGTGGGCGTCGAGCAGTGTGTAGCGGATAATGACGCGACTTTCGCTGCGGCGGAAGTGTATCTCCTTCTGTAGCAGCACTCCGCCTATCCTATAGACGGTAGTAGGGAACGACCTCCACTCAAAGGAGCGGATGTACTTGTGGCCGTTGGGACTCCAGTTGTCGCCCTGATACTTATGGAGGGCGAGGTTAAACTCTGCTCCATGCTGTATCACCGTCTCGTCGAGAGAGCTGAGAAGCACGTGAAGCTCATTGTCTAGCTCCGGTATGGGCACTACCAGCAGTCCATGATACTTGCGTGTGTTGCAGCCCACGATGGTGGTGGAGCAGTATGCCCCCGTTTCGTTGGTACATAGTATCTCCTTGCCCAGCGATTCACGGAGGTTGGTCATCTTTACATTGTCAAAACTGATATATGCAGCCATAGTAACAATATGATTTGATTGCTTACCTTATTTATATACGCACGTAAAAGAGTACACAAATGCTGGCCGCCAGTGAAGGGAAGGCCAGCCTGTGTAGTCTCTGTGCACAGTGAGTGTTTTTAGTTTTCATGGTATTATACCGAGCACAAATTTACGAAGTTTATTTGGATGACCAAGAAAAAAAACACTTTTTTAGTTATTTTTTTACATTTATTTCCTCCTGCTTCTATTCTTTCGGCCTTTTTTGCAGGAGGCATTGGTAGGTTCCAGGCCTTGCCGGACTTGCAGCAAAGGTCATCCTAAAGGAGGAATGAAAAATAGGGCAGAGAGGCAGGGGGATGGACAAGAAACTTTCTTTCAAGATTCGCAAATATCTGATTTTAGACACTAAAATATGTTTGCCGTCAAAATAAATGCCTAATTTTGCCGATAATACATTTACGGCGCAGCCGTTTATATAACCTTCCCCCTTCAATTCCCCAAGTAAATCAAAAAACGACTCAGATATGTATAAGACAATTTACTTTAGCACGATGAGGCTATTTATGGCAGTCCTGTTCAGCCTGTTTTGCGCAACAGGCATGGCACAGAAAGTTGTTAACGTGGCTACGGCCGGCACCCTGGCCTCGCTGCTTGACGGCACCGAGGCAGAGCTTAAGCTCACGGGATTCATCAATGGCGATGACGTGATTTGTCTGCGCAAGCAAATCAAGGAAGGCAAGCTGACACTGCTAGACCTTTCAGAGGTAAGGATTGTGGCTGGCGGCGAGGCTTACTATGATTCATATACCACTGACAATGACGTTATTGGCCCATATATGTTCAACGAATGTACTAACCTGCGCCGTGTGCTGCTGCCCGAGACTGCCACAGGGATTCGCACCAACGCATTCTCCAGAACAGGACTTACCGAGGTGGACATTCCCGCTAATGTCATCCACCTGGGCGTAGATGCCTTTGGCTACTGCAATTCGCTCAACAAGGTGACCATCGGCCGCAAGGTCAGCAAGATGGATCAGGGCGTGTTCTATGCCTCGCCGGTTAAGAATGTGTATGTCAAGAACCCCGCTCCTGCCGACACACCGCGATACTTCTTCTCATCCAACCCAACCATCCAGGTCTTCAGCTCCGCGCTGAGTGACTACCTGGATACAGACTGGACAGAATATGGCACCGTAGTTGGCGGACTGGAGGAAATCTACCCCGAGGAGAAGACCGACGAGCAGATTGTAAGAGAGGCGTTTGAGAAATACTTTGAAGATGCAGCCTGCACTGAGTTGAAGGCCGAATACCAGGCCATGACTGATGCTGAGTTGACTGACGATATTGCTGCCGCCGGACTGCCCGACTATATCAGCACCATAGCCCTGAAGATTAAGAACTCCGACTGGGCCGACTACGAGAAGGACTTTCGCATACATAGCTACAAGGCCTACAGCGACGCCCGCTACTGGAACGACAAACTCAAGAGCACCGGAGGTTCCTATATGGGCAACCCCACAGGCATCTATTGTGCCGACGATGAGCCGTTCTACGTCTTTGTCAACGACGATATTCCCGACGACGCCACTCTCTATATTGCCGGATGCGTGGCTAACACTCTGATATATAATGCCAAGACTGGCACCAAGCTGAAAAAAGGCTTCAATATGATAGAGGGAGAGAAGGATGCCCTCTACTACATATTATATATAGCTGATACTCGGTCGCAGACCAAGACCCTCAGCGAGTGGCCTGACATGAAGATACACATTGAGGGCGGAGTGGTCAACGGCTACTATGATGTTTCTCGTCACAGTGACGAAGACTACAAGGCCCTGCTTAATGCTGCTACCCATGATCTCTTCACCGTTAGGGGCAGCCAGGCTCTCTTCAATTTCAAGCGCACTACCTATAAGAGCGTCTTCCCCGCCACCATCGACAAGAGTATCATCTGGTTTGACAGCCTCACCGTGTGGGAGAAGGAGCTGATGGGCTTCTGCGAGTCGGTGGCCAGCGGCCAGCGCGCCATGCCGCCCTATTGTCTCACCGGCGGCGACGCCATCTTCCCCCTTTACTACAACAATCCCAACTTTGCCATCGAGGGCAAGGCGTCGGATGCCGGATGGGCTAACTCTGTTCCCTACCGCACTTCCTACAACTCAGTGAACTGCATATCCTCGTCATTCAAGGTCAGCCGCGAGGATCACGATGAGTGGTGCGCTGCCCATGAGTGCGGCCACAATAATCAGGGAGCCATCAATCTGGAAGGAGGCACCGAAGTGTCAAACAACCTCTTCTCCAATGTGGTACGCTACCTCACCGGCATCGCCACCTCCAGCGGATTGTCCCTAACGGCCACAATGAACGATTATGCCAGACATAAGCCATGGTTCATACGCGATGTCAGCTCCACGCTCCGCATGTACTATCAGCTCTACCTTTATTACCATCAAGCCCAGAACAACACTGCTTTCTATCCCACGCTCTTCAAGGCTCTGCGTGAAGATCCGCTCACCCTATGGACAGACACCAACAACAGCAGTCTTAAGTTTGTGAGGAAAGTATGCGAGGTGGCACAGGAAGACCTTACCGAGTTCTTCGAGGCGTGGGGATTCT
This sequence comes from uncultured Bacteroidales bacterium, assembly GCA_902792555.1. Lineage (GTDB taxonomy): Bacteria > Bacteroidota > Bacteroidia > Bacteroidales > Bacteroidaceae > UBA6382. The sequence goes on from CADAZW010000047.1 coordinate 7,465, forward strand.
TCGAGCCTTGCTCGCTCACTATTGACGACTACGGTACACGCAGCTTAACGGTCAAACTGGCCGACATCATGCGTACCAAGGCCGAGATAGCCAAATATCCCAAGAAAAACCGTACCATCCTTTTCATTGAGGACCGTGTCGACTATGTGCCGACCACCGATTTCCTCACCACGCCCGACCAGAAGCGCCGCGGCTCCGACATTGTAGGACAGTGTGGCGACCTCGGTCAGTTTACCGACTACCTGCCCGGAGCCGGCAAGCCTTCCAACTACACCTATCTGCAGTCTGATTCCCTCTATGCTATGCTTGGCGAGGGCGGCATAGGATTCATTGTGCTCAACAAGGCAGGCAAGATGCTCTACGCCTCCAATTCCAAGGCATTCTGCATACCCAGGAGTGTAGGCAAGGACTTTGCCATCTACTCCATTGACGCTGACGGTTCACTCCACGAGACCACGCGTTCGGGCTACGGCACTGAGTATGTAACTCTCAAGAAGGTTAGTACTCTCTCCGACTCCCTCTCCAGCAACGCCATCAAGGCCGTCATCTCCGGTCCACTCTGCGGCACCGATGTCAAGTATCTGCGTGAGTTGGTTACCGACGGCTTCCTATCATCACTCGACCTGACCGATGCCAAGATATCCATTGGCGGACTGCCGTATTACGAGTCCTACCGCAGCACAGCTAACACCATCGGCTCCCACACCTTCCACAACTGCTCCAAGCTCACTTCCATCATCCTGCCCACCAGCGCACTTAAGATTGGCGAAAGGGCTTTCACCAGTTCAGGACTGCGGACTATCGAGATACCCGACGGCATATCCTCTATCGGCTATGATGCCTTTGCCTACTGCGGCAGCCTGTCACAGGTAATCCTCGGTTCTGGACTGAAGAAACTCGAGCTGGGAGCCTTCTATAGCTCGCCAATTACCGATGCCTACGTCAAGGCCCTTACCCCTCCCGAGGTAGGCAACTATCTCTTCTCCTCCAAGCCCACCATCCATGTCTATGCCAGTGCGCTTGAAGACTATCAGAATAGCCGCTGGGCAGAGTACGGAACTATTGTCGGCGATCTTGACCGCCTCGATAATATTACCGGCATCAACGACTCACGGCAGGCAGCAGAGGAAGCAGCTGCGGCATACCACCGCCAGGATTCAGCCATCTATAGTCTCTCAGGCCGCAAGGTGATGGATCCTAAGCCCGACACCATATATATTATAGATGGCAAGAAAATAAAGTATTAACGGCTAAACTTGATGTAAATGGAATACATGTCGCAGGAAGGCTACGATAAACTCGTGGCAGAGCTTCATCATCTCAAGACCGTTGAATACCCCAAGGTTAAGGAGGCACTTAGCGAGGCTCGCGATAAAGGCGATCTCAGCGAAAACTTCGAGTATCATGCCGCCAAGCGCGAGCAGGCACGGCTCATCAGTCGCATACGCTTCAAGCAGAGGGTGCTTGATTTTGCGCGTGTTCTCGATACCAGCCGTCTTGACTCCAACACCGTTGGCTTGCTCTCCGAGGTAAAGATAACCAACATGACCAACAATCTCCAGATGACCTATACCATCGTTAGTCCCCACGAAGCCAATCTGCAGGAAAAGAAAATCTCCATCAAGTCGCCTATTGCTCAGGCCTTGATTGGCAAGAGAGTCGGTGATGTGGTGGAGGTGCATGTGCCTGCCGGAGTGCAGAAGTTCCGTATTGATGGCGTTCAATTGTCGGTATAAACAAGCCCTTGACGAAATCTCACACAGATATCACGAAAACCACAGATTTTCTTCGTAAAATTCGTAGTCTATCTCTTGAAAGTGAATTAGACATTTGCCGCTTGCGGCACGCAGATTTACGCAGATAAAGCAGATGACTCAGAAATTTTCGTAAAATTCGTGAAATTCGTAGTTCTTTTAAACAAGAATTCTTTAATTCTCTAATACTTGAAGTATAAAAAAAGTCCGTGATTCCACGGACTTTTCTGATAATTCTGTTCTATTCTTACTGGTGCTGCTCGCGATAGAGGTCGTTCACCGTCTTGACGGGATTGAAAGTCTCCAGCGGCACTTCCACAAAGATTGTGTTCCAGTCGCTCATGGCACCGTTCCATAGCCCGGGCAACTCCAGGGCTTTCAGCTCGCGGCCGTCCTTGCTCTTGTGAGAGATGAAGCCCGTCTTGGGGTCGACATATTCGGGCAGGTTGAATGCCTTGCCGCGGAAGTCGCGCAGGCCGCATACCAGGTCAACGGGGTTGAAGTGGGTGCCGCCTTCAAACATGGCCTTCTTGGCTGCATCCGCCATGTCAATCTGTGAACTCTCCAGTATCTGCAGCGACACTGTACCGTCGGCGTTATATGCGCGGAACGGTCCGCCGCCAGGCTCGCCCACGTTCTTTACCATGCCGCATACGCGCAGCGGGCGGTTGAACTTGGTGTAGAGGTAGTCTGCCAGCTCGGCCTGGTCGCTGAAGGTGCTTTCTGTGCGGCAGCATAAGGTATTCTCCAGGTAGCTGAGCATCTCGTTTAGTTCCTCGGGTGAGGGCATGCCGTCATTGAGGTCCTCCAGGTATGTGAAAATCTGCTGCTGGGCCCTAACCAGGATGCCGGCCAGCAATTTCTTGTTTTTCACGGTGGCATCTTTCAGCCGGTCAGGTACCACATTGTCGATATTCTTGATGAACACCACGTCGGCGTCAATGTCGTTGAGATTCTCAATCAGAGCGCCGTGACCTCCGGGGCGGAACAGCATCGAGCCGTCAGCCTGGCGGAAGGGCGTGTTGTCTGGATTGGCAGCCACTGTGTCGGTGGAAGATTTCTGCTCAGAGAAGCTCACGTCAATCTTTGCCTCATAGCGTGAAGCTATGGCTTCGCGCTTCTCGTCCACCAGCTGCTGGAACAGGGCGCGGTGCTCAGGCGACACGGTGAAGTGTACACGCACATTGCCCTGTGCATCCTTGGCATATAGAGCTCCTTCTACCAGATGTTCCTCGGCAGGGGTGCGGGCCTCATCGCCGTAGCTGTGAAATTTCAGTAGACCCTTCGGCAGCTTGCCGTAGCCAAGTCCGTCGGTGTTCAGCAGTGCGCTCACAATGTCACGGCGGCGGTTGTCTTTGATCAGGGTAGGGATGTTTGCCCCATACAGTCTGATGCATGCAGCGTCAAGGTCGGCATAGAAAGCCGCGTTGGGCAGTTTCTCGAAGAAAGTCTGCACGAAGGCGCTCTCAGCTTCACCCTCCTGTTGGTCCAGGTAGGCGAACAGGTCCTTAAACATGCGGCTTGCCGCGCCGCTGGCGGGCACGAACTTCACCACCTTATGGTTATCGGCCAGATAATTGTTCCAAGCCTCGAGCGAGGCCTCTGTTTCTTGTGGGGTGGGGCGCAGAATGCCGTTGCCAACCGTCGCTGCGCCATCCAGCTGCAGATAGGGAAAACCCGTCTGGAAAGCCTTCAGCTGCTCGTTGAGCCTGGCTTCGCTGATGCCCTTGCTTGCAAGAAATTGTTTGTCTTTTTCTGTAATCATGGTTTAGGAGAACCCCTCTTATCCCCCTGAAGGGGAAAGACCCCTCCCTTGAGGGGAGTGTTGGGGAGGGGCTGTTATTGGTTATTGGTTAACGGTCAATGTTCAATGTTCAATGGTCAATGTTCAATGGTTCTCACTCCCACTCGATAGTGCCTGTTGGCTTCGGTGTGAGGTCGTAGAGTACGCGATTTACTCCAGGCACCTCGGTAATGATGCGCTTGGTGATATGATGCAGCAGGCTGTAGGGAATCTCCTCGATAGTGGCCGTCATGGCATCGCGGGTGTTCACGGCACGGATGATCACTGGCCAGTCCCAGCTGCGCTTGTTATCCTTCACGCCAGTCGACTTATAGTCAGGCACGATGGTGAAGTACTGCCATACCTTGCCCTCCAGGCCGTTCTTTGCAAACTCCTCGCGCAGTATGGCGTCGCTCTCGCGCAGAGCCTCCAGGCGGTCACGGGTGATGGCACCAGTGCAGCGCACGCCAAGGCCGGGGCCGGGGAACGGCTGGCGGAACACCATGTTATCGGGCAGTCCCAGCTCCTTGCCAACCACTCTCACCTCATCTTTGAAGAGCAGCTTGATGGGCTCTACCAGCTCAAACTGCAGGTCTTCAGGCAGTCCGCCGACGTTATGGTGTGACTTCACGGGGCCGGATTCCACGATGTCGGGATAGATAGTGCCTTGAGCCAGGAAGCTGATGCCCTCCAGTTTGCGGGCCTCCTCCTCGAAGACGCGGATAAACTCGGCACCGATAATCTTACGCTTCTGCTCGGGATCAGCCACACCGGCCAGCTTGTCGAGGAAGCGGTCAACTGCATCAACATACACCAGGTTGGCATTGAGCTCGTCGCGGAACACGCGCACCACCTGCTCAGCCTCGCCCTTGCGCAGCAGGCCGTGATTGACGTGCACCGATACCAGCTGCTTGCCCACGGCCTTTATCAGCAGCGCTGCCACCACCGAGGAGTCAACGCCTCCCGACAGGGCCAGCAGCACCTTTTTGTCACCGATCTGCGCACGCAGCTCTTTCACCTGTTCCTCAATAAATCTCTGTGCCAGCGCCGGAGTCGTTATGCGCTCCATGTCAGCCGGACGAACGTTACCTGTAGTCATAATGTTAAATCATTTATAATTGGACAATCTTTTATATACTATTGGATAATTTGCAATTTACGATTGATTTCACAATTTAGCGATATACAATTGATAGTTGTTTATTGCTACAAAGTTACGATAATTGTTTCAAATATTTATAATCTCATCCCCACAAAAGTTATTTTTTCCCTGTTTCTACAAAAATCTTAAGAGGGTGTAAATAATCGTGCAGAGCCGAAATCTAATCGCGCCGAAGTCAAATCTAATCGCGCCGAAGTCAAATCTAATCGCGCCGAAACGAAATCTAATCGCGCCGAGGTTGTCAGTTTCTGCGCAATTAGATTTTTTCTTCTCGCAAAAATAATTTTTCCTCTCGCAACAAAAACTTCTGTCTTCGCGATGATTTCCCTTGGCTCCATGTATTTTTGATTTTATCTACACGTTAAAATAATTAATAAGTATTCTATTGTTATGTTTTTCATATTGTGTGTAACTTCGCAGCAAGTATTTTAAATTCTTTGAAAAATGAAAAAGATTATTGTTCTTTCACTTTCCGCTATTGTAATGATGATGGTTGGCGGATGCTCTGACAACAAACAGGCTGTCTTGATGGCTGACATTCAAGCCGGTATTGACAGCTGCAACTACGAGCG
>CADAZW010000047.1:12747-23780 GCA_902792555.1 uncultured Bacteroidales bacterium
GGGTGTACGGTTTCCTTCGACTCTGTAAACATTAAAGAGGAGATGGGCGTACTTACACTGCCGGCATTCATCGTCCAGAAACATGACAGCGTGGCTGACACTGCTTACGTCAAGTTTATGGCAAAAGAAAACGAGGAGGGAAAATGGAAGATTTTTGACTCCGAAGGACTATATCTCTTTTCTGCCAAATATCCACTGGCGGCAGCGGCGGTAGGGTCTGGAGCTGTTGATGCGACATAAGGCGATGCAGAAGTGTTTAGGTTCATGCAAGACACTACAAATACGGCAACGATAAAAGATATTGTTGCAAATCTTAAAGACAGCCTGTTTGAGTTTGGAAAGTTTAAATACGCAGGTTCGAAGGAACATAACAAATATGATGGAGCTGTGTATTATTATTTGTCGGTGTCCAATAAGGCAGATTTAATAAACAAGACAAAGTACACCTTCTCAAAGGCAAAATTAACTATTAGGTATTCTGTTCATCTGGAAGAGCGTGCAGGCTTAGACTATCCAATAAACACCAAAGAACGCACCTATTTAAACATTTCTAATATTAAGCCTGATACCAATTCAGTTTACTTTAGCCTGACATCTACAGAATATGATTGGGCATCCGACCCTGTCATAATTGGAATATCTGATATTCCCGAAGAGGAGATTAACGAGGCAATGAAAACATATAAATACTCCGGCAAAGAGTATGCCGAGTATCTGGAGAAGAACAAGAAATAAAGAAAACTTGAAATCTATTTGTTTTAAAACAAGAATGAAACAAGAATGGCCCAAATTATTGCAAGAATAATCAGAAGATAGTCTTTGCTGTTTTTCATGTCAAATAGATTTTTATGTTTTCTGAGCAAATTTAGGAAAATAATCCCATATGCCAATATTTGCTATGCCTTTTTGAGTATTTCGCCTTTTAATGAATGTGTGGAAATACTTTCCTCACGGCAGAACACATAATTGTTTTATATACGTCTGGCTTTAATGATAATGAAAGGAAAGAACTACAGGCAAATGACGGATTGGCAAGCAGAGCAGTGCTATTGCCATTAATAATTGAGCACAAAAAAAGAGGACTTCCTCAGTCCTCTTAGTGACTCCTGCGGGATTCAAACCCACAACCTTCTGATCCGTAGTCAGATGCTCTATTCAGTTGAGCTAAGGAGCCATCCTTCTCGCGAAGTTTTTCGCGATTGCGAGTGCAAAAGTAGTAACTTCTTTCCAAACGGCAAAGTAAAAGCGACATTTTTTTCTGCAAAGAGTTTTCAAATGTCGCTTTTGCACGTTTTCAGAGCTATGTCGATTAGTTTTCCTGATTGTAAGCGGCGAGCTTTTGACGGTAGTGGTCGCGGACGTCACTCCACTTGTAGTAGGGGAAACGGACGGGGGTGAGGTCGGCAATGGTTACCTCATTCTCGTTGAGGAGGGCCTTGACGAGGATTGGCTTGTTGCCTTTCTTTGGCCTATAGAACACGATTTGCACATTGCCCGCCATGGGGAAGATGTTGTAGTTGCGTATATGCTCGTGGAGGGTGGCAAAATTGGCTGAGCTGACCTTGGCACCGGCCTCGCCGAGTTCCATGAGGCAGGCCAGGGGTAGCACGCATACTTCGTGGCCGAATCGCATTGTTGCCCCGTGGTAGGAAGGCTGGCTGACGATGGTGTCAGCGGTATTGAGGAAATTCTCCAACAAGTTATACTGCGAGAAGGGAGCGTAGGGATTTTCCTTGGCAGCGCCGTAGCTGCAGTACCACGAGATATTGTCCCATTTCCAGAGGTCGAAGATCTCCTCCTTGGTGAAGATGTACCATAAGTCGGTACCGCTGTAGTCGTGGCTCTGCATGCCACGGGCGATATTGAACAACTGGTGCATCAGCGACCTGCTGCTGCCAAGACTGTCATTCACAAACTGCTGGTCGTTGAAGAGGTATTCCATCAGACGCTCGGGTTTGTAGAGGCGCTGATACCACTCGTTCTCCACCTGGCTGAGAGCCTGCTGAATCTTCTGCATCTTCGGCTTGGCCGGCTGATTGAGATAGAATTGCAGCGAGTCGCTTGTATCGTTGTGGAAACGGGCCTTGGGGTTGGCGGCGGCCAGTTCCTCACACTCGGCAATCATGCTGAGGATACATCGGCGCACCACGGTGCTGCGGGCATCGATCTGGGTGTTGCGAGCCTTGAATATCTCGGGGAAATTCTGCGCCATGCGTTTGCCGATGCCGTGGTGCTGACGCTCACCGACAGTGGTGAGATCGCCGCAGCGCATAATACTGGTAGACTGGATGAACTCAAGACGACGGAGGACCTCCTGACCCTCTGGGGTGAGCTTGCCGTATTGCTGAGCTTTCTGCAGCTTTTCCACGGGGCGGGCATACTCGCCGCTGCCGCACATCCAGCGCGAACCGTGGCGGGCATAGTGGCTCAGATAGAAGGGTTCATAGCCCTTTGGGGCGGGGGTAAGTTTGGCAGTGGGGGTGCGATAGGCCAAATAGTTGCTGCCTGCCAGGTTGACATTGGCACAGATTTCTTCCTGAGCGCTCTGCGCAAGGGCATACATGGGCAGCAGGAGGAGAAAGTAGAGGATTCGTTTCATTTTGAAATTTGAAATTTGTGATTTTAATTTTAGCCAGATCCGGGTGGGGACGCGAGACCGAACCTCGCAGCACAGTGGGTAACGGTTACCAACTTATTTGACAATTATACAATTCTGCTATTTGACAATTAGATTGTGAAATCGTGAAATCGTGAAATTAAACCGTTGATTAATGTTTTCTGATTCTCCATTCGGCGGGGTAAAGATTGTTGGCGCGGTTGCCCAGGTTGTTGACAAATCCGAGGGGGAGGCCGGCGTATGTTACGATGGTGTATCCCCTTGGGGCGTCAATCTTTATGGCCTCGTGCCTAAGATAGGCGAGGGCATCCTCCAGACTAAGCTCCGCCTTGGGATAAGCATCGCTCCTAAGCAGGCGGCTCATGGCCATAGAGTGATGGGGAACTGACTTCCTGCCTCGTTGCTCGCACAGGGCCACTCCCATATGCAACGGATAGAGGCTCTTGAGCATATGGTCGACTATTGCCGCATGCTCTGCCCTGATGCCGTAAAGCACCTCGGAGGCGGCCCTTGCCACCATATTACCGGTTAGGAGTCTGTCGGCATATTCCTTGGGTAGGGGAGCGGTCTTGGGGGCTTTGCGGGAAGGGGATGCCTGCCTGTCGCCATTCTTCCTCAGAAGCGAGAGGAAGAATCCTTCGCCTTTAGTCTTGTGGGGCATGAAGCGATAGACCGGCCGGCTGAAGCCGCGGAGAAGGCTGCCTGTGATATTCCATTCCGGACGGACGGGTATCTCTATAGCTTCGGCTCCCAGCGATTCGCAGATGAAGCGAACGTTATCCTCGTTTTCTGCAGTGTTGTATGTGCAGGTGCTATATATAAGGTGGCCTCCGTCCCTCAGCGTTGGCCAGATGGCCTGCAGTATGTCGCGCTGCCTGCTGGCGCACTCTTCCACATTGGCGAGGCTCCACATATCCACGGCAGGATTGTCCTTGCGAAACATACCCTCACCGGAGCATGGGGCATCGACGAGGATGAGGTCGAAGACGGCATCCATGCGGGCAAAATCCTTGGGATAATTGCAGCTGACCAGACAGCCCTCGTGACCCCACTTGATGATATTCTCGGCCAGCACGTTTGCACGGGCCTTGACCGGCTCGTTGCACACCAGGAGAGCATCGTCGGGCAGCAGTGAGCGGAGTAGGGTGGACTTGCCCCCCGGAGCGGCGCAGAGGTCGAGCACCACTTTGGGGGCACCACAACGGCGCAGGGCCTGCTCAACAAACATCGACGAGGCTTCCTGTACATAATAGGCTCCGGCATGGAAGGCGGGATCAAGGGTGAAATCCGGCCGCCGACCGAGATAATAGCCCGATGAGCTCCAGGGCACCGGGGCGATGGAGGAGCTGCTATCTATAGCTGGTAAAGAAGGGGTTGCCTGCTTGCTGCCATTGAGGCGAAGCGATACATGAGGCGGCATGTCGAGTGCCGCGCTGAAGAGTTGCCACCCGGCGTCGCCGAGCAGGGTAATCATTTGTTGGGTAAAGTCTAATGGCAGTTGCATCGTGACGCGAAGTTAAGAAAAAATGGCGACTAAATGTTACTGCTTATGATTAAATGTTGCAAAGGCAGTATGCAATTCGAAAAAAATAGCTAATTTTGCCGAAAGATATAACTTTTGCTATGAAACAATACCTAGACTTGCTGAATCGCATAATGACTGAGGGCGTGGAGAAGCACGACCGTACAGGTACGGGCACCATCAGCGTGTTTGGCCATCAAATGCGATTTGACCTCAGCGAGGGATTTCCCCTGTTAACCACTAAAAAACTGCACCTGAAGTCTATCATATATGAGCTGCTATGGTTTCTGCGCGGCGACACCAATGCCAAATGGCTGCAGGAGCGCGGGGTGCGCATATGGAACGAGTGGGCCGACCCTGACGGTGACCTCGGTCACATCTACGGCTACCAGTGGCGCTCTTGGCCTGACTACAACGGTGGCCACATCGATCAGATTGCGCAGGCTGTGGATCAGATCAAGAACAACCCCGACTCGCGACGAATAATTGTAAACGCATGGAACGTGGGGGACCTGAGCAATATGAATCTGCCCCCGTGCCATATGTTCTTCCAGTTCTATGTGGCCAAGGGCAAACTGAGCCTGCAGATGTATCAGCGCAGTGCCGACACGTTCCTCGGAGTGCCGTTTAACATTGCCTCCTATGCGCTGTTGCTGCAAATGATGGCACAGGTGTGCGGCCTTGAGGCAGGGGAGCTGATACACACCACGGGCGACACCCACCTATACCTTAACCACCTGGAGCAGGCTAAACTGCAGCTGACCCGTACGCCGCGGCCGTTGCCCAAGATGCACCTCAACCCTGACGTGAAGACCATCTTCGACTTCCAATATGAGGACTTCACACTGACTGACTATAATCCCTACGACCACATAAAAGCAACAGTATCTGTATAAAAGACGGAAAGATATGACACTATCAATCATTGTAGCCATTGCCAAGAACTTTGCCATTGGCAGAAAAAACGACCTGCTCTACCACATGCCCAACGATATGAAGCGCTTCAAGCAGATTACCACTGGGCACACGGTTATCATGGGCAAAAACACGTTTGCCTCGTTCCCCAAGCGGCCGTTACCTAATCGCCGCAATATAGTGCTGGCTCTGCCCCACGAGGTGCCAGAAGACAGAGAGGGCGCTGAATGGGTAAACTCGCTGCAGCAAGCCTTTGACCTATGCAGGGACGAAGAGGAAGTGTTCATCATAGGCGGAGCTTATGTCTATGGTCAGACCCTGCCCCTGGCCGACAGGCTCTACCTTACCATCATAGACGACGAGCCGGAGGATGCCGATGCCTTCTTCCCTGTAGTGAATTTCGAGGAATGGGAAGAGACCTTCCGTGAGGAGCACTCCGCTGATGAAAGGCATGCCAAGCCGTTCTGCTTCGTCAATCTGAATAGAAAGCCGACGGAATAAAGAAGGGTATGAGGCGAGTACTGACTTGGTATATTATGGTATGCTGTCTGATTGCCTTTGATGCGGTCGCACAGGACAGCATCGCGCAGCATGTGACGAATCTAGATTCGTGCATCTGCGTCTTTTTCGATAGCTACAAGCGCGATTTCCGCACCAATATGCCAGTGAACTTCGATCACTATGCCATCGACCATGAGCAGCGCACCCTGGATATCTATGCCAAGGAAGGCTTTGCCAGTCAGATATTTACGCCATTAAAGGTTGAGGAGGCCTACAGCGACCTGAGGCGCAGGTTGCCTGCGCCATACTGCGACTACAGCCTGCGTCTCTTTGGCTTTGACCGAGAGATTACCACCCTTATACCGAACATTTACCGGACAGATAAAGATAGCAGCCGCCTCTGGATAAACCGCCAGAGCACTGCCAACGAGTGGACGCGCAATATATCGCGACCTATCAGTTTCAGCAAAGGTCTGCAGGGCACTCACATGACAATATGGCCTAGCCATGGGCGCTATTACGACCACTCAAAGAAGAAATGGCGCTGGCAGCGCCCCAACCTATGGTGCACCACAGAGGATATGTTTACCCGCTCATTCGTGGTCCCCTTCCTGCTGCCGATGCTTGAAAATGCCGGTGCCGTTGCCTACTGCCCAAGAGAGCGCGACTGGCATGCCGAGGAGATGTTGGGCTATGTCAGTCCTGACTCCGGCAGCTACTATCCTGTGATTCCATATGCTGACGACTATGCTGTATATGTGCGTTATCCGGTGGCTGAAAATGCTGCTGACGATGCAGTATATACGATTAAACACGGCGCTACCTATACCAAAGTGAGAGTCAATCAGCAGATGGGGGGAGGCACGTGGACCTATCTTGGTACTTTCCATTTCAGTGAAGGAGAGAGCGTTGATAACTCGGTGACACTTAGCGGTGTAAATCACGGAGTTAAAGCAGTGCTGCCAAGCGAAGTGCGTATAGGTGGCGGCATGGGCAGCATTGAAAGGGGAGGCAAGGTAAGCGGCATGCCTAGATTTCTGGAGGGCTCCAGATATTATGCGGAATATGCCGGGTTTCCACAGTATGTATATGACACCAAAGACGGCCAGAATGACTATGCCGACGATATCAATGTGCGATCAAATGCGCTCAACTACCTTGCCGGAGGGTCATGCTATCTGCCCGACACAAGTGGAGTGGGCGTGCCCATGGAGCTTAGCATAGCTGTGCATAGCGACGCGGGATGGTTTAAGGAAAATCGCCCCTTCGGCACACTGGCAATCTATACCATCAAAGGGGACGCCGACACTGACACCCTGCTCTCGGGAGTAAGCCGTATGGCAAACTCTGACCTGGCTTGCATAATGCAGGACAATATCTGCCGCGACCTCACCGCCGCCCTGGGCACCGACTGGCCCCATCGGGAGATATACAACCGCAATTACAGCGAGAGCCGCAAGCCTGAGGTGCCATCGATGATACTGGAGACTCTGTCGCATCAGAATTTTCAGGACATGCTCTACGGTCATGACCCTAATTTCAAGTTTGTCCTTTCACGGGCAATCTACAAGGCCATAGTGCGTTTTGCTGCCACCCAGCATGGACGTGACTATGTCATCCAGCCGCTGCCAGTCAGCCATTTCGTGGCAGAAGCTCGCGACAGCGTGGTTCAACTGAGATGGAAGGCGCAGCCGGACAGCCTGGAGCCAACGGCCATTCCTACCCACTATATAATATATTGTGCGCGTGAGGGCGAAGACTTCGACAATGGCACTGTAGTGGAAGGTGCTTGCTCATATAATGTACCCGTTGATAAGGACAAGGTCTACCGATTCAGGGTTACGGCCTGCAACGAAGGTGGCGAAAGCTGGCCCAGCGAGACCCTGTCTGCCGTGTGCGCCAGTGAAGAAGAGGAGCGCGTGATGATAGTCAACGGATTTACACGCCTTAGCTCACCCGCCATAATAGAGACAAGCGAGAAACAGGGATTCGACCTCAAGTCTGATATCGGAGTGCCATATATCAACACTGCCGAATATTGCGGTGCCCAGACGGGGTTTAACCGCGCCAACATAGGCAGTACGGCTAAGGACGGTTTGGGATTCAGCGGCTCCGAGCTGGAGGGAAAGATTATTGGCGGCAACAGCTTTGACTATCCCTACGTACATGCCAAAGCCTTGCGCAGTGATGCCCGTGTACGCAGTATCTCCTCGTGCTCAATGGATGCCCTTCTGATTGCTCCCGGCCTCCTTGCCCCATACACCCTGACCGACATCATCTTCGGACTTCAAAAAGACTGCGGGCGCAGCAGCATTGTCAGCTATAAGACATTCACCCCTGAGCTCCGCGCACTGCTTGCAAACTATTTCAATGACGGCGGCAGCGTGCTGATGTCGGGCAGCTATGTCGGCAGCGATGTCAAGAGTGCAGAAGAACAGGATTTTGTGGAGAAATATCTTGGCTATATACCCGGTAGGTCAAGGGCAGAGCACAAGCTGCGGCTCGGCGACACACACTTCTCCCTTATCCACCAATGGAATCCGCGCCACTATGCCGTCACCGCCGTGGACGTGCTAAAGCCTGCCGAAGGCGCAGAATCCCTGATAGAATATCACAACGGTGAATGCGCGGCAGTAGCTACACCCTCCAGTGTGGTAATGGGCTTCCCTCTTGAGGCTATAGCTGACCCCGAAGCCCTCCGCATTGTATTAAACCGTGCAGTACAGCGACTGCTATACAAATTCTAAAGTCAAGAGCCATTTTAATTTCACAATTGGACAATTTACTATTTCGCAATTTAATATTGTTCAGTCGTGAGTCAAGAGGGCCTGTTCTAAAGCCAAGAGCCAAGAGTCGTGAGTCAAGAGGTTCCTTAAAAAATGCAATATCCTTGTTCCTCCCCATATACGGGGAGTTGAGAGAGTCTAAAAACACCATTCACACAACATGAATCATAATCGCAACTTCGCCATGGACCTCCTAAGGGTGGTTGCCTGCTTCTTGGTGATCCATCAGCATTGTGCAGAGCAATTCTATGCTATCACCGGACATGTAGAAGTGGGCGACGACACCTTCTTTATCGGTATCAACACCTCGCTGGGGCGTATCTGCGTACCGCTGTTTGTGATGATTTCGGGCTATTTCCTGTTGCCGGTAAAGATGGGGTTGCGCGATTTCCTGAAGCGACGACTAAGCCGCATACTCATTCCCTTCGTGGTGTGGTACCTGGCATACTGTATCTTCTTCATTTTCTATAGCGGTGACACCGTGGGACAGGCAACCGCCAATTTCTTTGGCATGCTAATTAACTTTGACGACAGGCTTGGCCACATGTGGTATATCTATATGCTTGTAGGACTCTATCTGCTTGCCCCCATCATCAGTCCGTGGCTGGAGAAGGTCGGCAAGCGACAGATGCGGTTTTATCTCGCAATATGGCTGATAACCACCCTGATGCCATATCTTAATCGTTTTGTAAGTCCAGAGATATGGGGGGCTTGCTTTTGGAATCCGTCACCAACGTTTTACTATTTCACGGGCTTTGCGGGCTATTTCCTGCTTGGCTATTATGTGCGGCGCTTTGGAGCTGCAAGTGTATGGCAGGCATTACTGCTGATAGGGGTAGGGTATATCCCCACGGCATATTTCTACATTGACAGCATGTACCACTTCACGGAGTTTCAGGATCTCGAGATGAGCTGGAACTTCTGCACACTTAATGTTGCCATGATGACATACGGAGCGTTCTGCCTGTTCACCAAGATACGCTGGCAAGGTAGCCTGGAGAAGAAAGGCCTGCTTGGCTGGCTCGGCCGTCTGCTAAGCGATTTTGCCCAGCGCAGCTACGGCATCTACCTTTTCCACATCATGGTCCTCCTGCTTGTTCGCGACTGTCTGGTACAGTCTTGGCCGGACATTTTCTTGTTTTCTGCAGGCGACGGCTATACGCTCCATCGTGTGATGGGCAATATCCCCGCAGTGCTGATAGCAGTGCCGACCCATGCCATCATCACCACAGTCATAGCCTACATGGCAGCTCGCTTGCTTGGCCTGCTGCCCAAGTCGCGTCGTTGGCTCGGAGTATAGAGCAGCTGGCGGGTGAAGGTAGAAAACAGGCATGTTTTTTGCCTTGTGCTAAAAAATTGTTCGAAGTTCAATGTTCAATGTTCAATAATTTTACTACCTTTGCAGCCGCATTCAGACCTCGGGGTGTAGCGCAGTCCGGTTAGCGCACCTGCTTTGGGAGCAGGGGGTCGAAGGTTCGAATCCTTTCACCCCGACATTCAAGAGAAACAACATCCAATACGGCGGTTGTTTCTCTGTCTTATTTTTACAGATAGATTTGAAATAAAATATGATCTATCTGCGAAATGTCATGCATATTTTAAATTTATTGTATATTTGCAAACAAAAACCAACACCTATCATTATGAAAAGAATATCATTGGCAATCTTGTTTGCCCTCTTTGCGTTGATTCTTCCGGCACAGGATGATGCCATCCGGGTTAACTACCAAGGTTCTAAGCCTTCAATCAGTGATTTTGCATGGGCTTATCTTTCCGTTTACAATTACGATGAGGACGGCGACGACTGTCTTGATGAGGCACGCAATGCCGTCAAGCAGGCTTGGATTAATTATCGCAAAGGTCTGCCCCAAGACGAAGGTGACAATTTGACCATTGATGAGAAGAACGGTTATGTTGTCTATGAGTCCAAGTACGATGATGACATGGTAAGAATCGAGATGTGCTATTGGAATGAAAGCGACGGTAAGCATAAGCTTTTTGCGTATAATGTAGCATGTTTCAGAAACGGCAGATATGACCCCGGGCAGTTCGACGGCCTCCTGTTCTATCGCTATGACAATGCGACAAAGAAGATGACCTATTGCGATACCCCTGGGTTTGAAAATCAATATGCCACCGAAGATGGTGCATGGGTATCCTATTCCCTTCCCCGCTCAGGCAAAGATATCACTGTTACCACATGGCTTAAGGACGGCAGCACCCAGAAGAAAACTCTCAAGTGGAACGGTCGCCGATTTACTTACTAGGCATTTATCCCGACTGTAGGATTTTGATATTTCTTGCTTGGGCAATAGCGAAAAATGTAATCGTGTAATTTATACCAGAGCCACAGAAAACAGAAACCTCCAAAAAGAGGAGTAATATCTTTGTTTATTTGGCAGGGACGGAGTCTTCCGCCCTTGCTTTATTTCGTATCGAGTCTGAGTGGCTAGAATTTACGATTTCCGCCAATGCCTCTTGGCTATTTTGTGAAATTTCCGTATCTTTGCACCCGGAAAAAAACATTTGAAAAATAACATATGAAAGCAAAAAGATTCTTACTGATGCTTGCCCTGCTCATAGGAGCATTGGCGGGCACGCAAGCCGAAACCGTCGTGACTACCTACGTTGACCTCAAGGGCAAGACACAGAGCGTTACGGCGACAACCATCACCGACAATACCACCACTCT